>JBDTNS010000185.1:0-4574 GCA_039933675.1 Chloroflexota bacterium | reverse complement strand
GCCCTGGCAACCGCGCTCGGCGCACGACTGACGGGACCCTGATGGCGGCCGGCCTGTTCGAGCTCCGGAAGGACCCGATCACCGGTTGGTGGGTAGCGACCGTCGTCGATCGCGCCTTCCACCGCGACCGTTTCGCGCGGGCGGCCGACCCGGTCGACGACCGGCTCTTCGGCTGCGCGAACTGCTCGACACCCGAGGGGGACGGTGTCCGCGTCCGGATGCTCAAGGACTTCGCGTTCCACGTCGTCGGCACCGGGGACGACGCGCGCGAGCTCGATCGCGGTCTCGGGCAGGTCGCGCTCGCCCAGGCGCGCTCGACCGGGAGCTGGCGGACGATCGTCGCGCCGCCGCACGAGCACCGGCCACTCCACGCGGTGGGAAACGAGATGATCGAGGCGCTCGTCGGCAATGCCCGCGATGCTCTCGCTGAGGCTCGCGCGATCGGCCAGACCGACTATCTCCAGGTCGTCCAGAACTGGGGGGCGCAGGCCGGCGCCAGGACCAACCACCTGTGTCTCGACCTGTATGACCTGCCGCAGGTCCCGCACCGGATCGCGGAGGAGATGGGCGGCGCGGCACGGTTCGTCATCCGCGAGGGCGAGTGCCCGTTCTGCCGGCTCGTCCGGGACGAATCGCGGCGGCCCGACCGGCTCGTCTGGGAGGACGCCTCGAGCGTCGCGTTCGCCCCGTATGCCTCGCGCTCCTCGTTCGAGGTGTGGATCGTGCCGCGCCGCCACGAGGCGGATTTCGGCCGCGCGACGCAACCCGACGTGGCGGCCACCTCCGAGGCGCTCCGCCAGGTTCTCTCGCGACTCGCCGCGAGCCTTGACGGCCCGCCATACAACCTCGTCCTGCATACCGCGCCACTGCGCGAACAGGTCGACGCCACCTACCACTGGCACTGGGAAATCCACCCGCGCCTGCGCGATATCGCCGGCCTCGAGCTCGGAACCGGTCTGCCGGTCAACCCGGTCTCGCCGGAGGACGCCGTTGAGGAGCTGCTCGGCCGGGCGGAGCAGACGATCGACGGCACCGGTTGAGGCGGCTCGCCCACATGCGAGAGGGACGTCACACCGACACGAGGCCCGTCGTCATTGGGCCGACGAGCGTGCGCTGCCAGGTGCCCGCGCTCCGTGAATCAACTTGCTCGGAGCACTTGTGGTCGCCGATCCTGCCCTCCCCAACCTTCGCGGACCGTTTGGCCCTGCCAACGCGCTCGGATCCCGGGCCATCGCGGTGAGCGGGATGTGGGATCACGAGGAGGCGGGGGCCTTCGTCGAGATACTCTTCGCCAAGCACCACGGCGAGATCTACGCATACCTCATGCGCATGCTCCGCGAACCGGAGCTCGCCGCGGACCTGACCCAGGACGCGTTCATCAAGGCGTACAAGAACTACGAAACGCTCGAGAAGCCCGAGAACGCCCGCGCCTGGCTCTACCAGATCGCCCACCGCGTCGCGCTCGACGAGATCCGCCGCCGGAAGATCATCCGGTTCTTCCCGTGGACCGGCGAATCGCACGGCTCCGCGCCGTCGGCCGAGCGACTGGTCATGGACGCGCACCTGTCGGGCGACATGCAGCGCGCACTGGCACGCATTCCCGAACGGCAGCGCGCCGCCCTCCTCCTCGCCGAGCTCCACGACCTCACCGGCATCGAGCTCGCCTCGGCGCTCGGTGTCAGCCACGTGGCGGCACGGGCGCTCCTGACGCGGGCCCGTGAGAGCCTCCGCCAGGCGCTCGCCGCGGAACGGGAGGCCGACGCCGGCGCCGAAGCCGAAGCCGACGCGCGGGCCGCCGCATCGCAGTCCCCGGAACGGCATCGATGACTCGCCTCCATCGCCTCCGCCGCCGCGCCGCGCATTCGGTCGCGACGCACGAGCGCGCCCGGACTCTCGCCGCGTCTCGTCTTGCCGAGGCACTCGAGCCGCGCCAGGCTGCGTGGCTCGACGAGCATCTCGCCACGTGCGAGTCGTGTCGGTCTGTCGCCGCTGCCTATGAGACCGACCGCCTCGCGCTCCGGGCTCTGCTCGAACGCCAACCCGAACCGCCACGCGACCTGTGGGCGCGAACGGCCGCCGCGATCGAAGGGGAATCCCGGTCGAGGGGTGGGCGTGCTCGGGGCGCAGCCCCCCGACGCTGGTCGCGATCTGCGCTCGGTGCCCTTTCGGCGGTGGCGGTCATCGCCGTCGTCATCGGTGCCTCGGTGCTGTCCGGGATCGGCGGCACTGGACCTTCGATCGCGCTGGGTCCCCCCTCGACGCCGGCCCAGGTGGCGCTGGCATCTCCGGCGGGCACGCCCGGACCGACGCCGATCGCCGTTGGCGCGGGTTCGGTCGGCTGGCTCGGGACAGGTGCCGATGGCGGGCTCGCCTACAACGTGACCAAGGTCAACGAGGTCTGCCCGGCGGAGCGTCAGCCCGATTGCGCCCCGGTCACGGACCGCGACTCGACGCCTGTCGACCTGACGATCCGGCCCAAGTCCATCTCGAAATCGCCGGTCAGGAACCAGGCCGTCGTTGTCGGCACGGATGCCAACGGTGGCGATGCCGTCTTCGTGATCGCCCTACCGACCAGCACGCCGAGCTCGTCCCCGACGACGAGCGCACCGCCATCGCCCGTCGCGACCCCGACTGAACAGCCCACGCCCGCAACTACGCCCACGCCCGTCGCGACGCCGACGCTCACCCCACGGCCCTCGTCGACCCCGACGGGCACGCCTGCGCCGACCCCCTCGGTTGATGCGTCCGCGTCGCCCTCCGTGACCCCCGAACCAACCGTCGCTGCGACGCTCGCCATCGTCAGCGACGTCACGGTCGTCGGGCAATCGGCCGCCTACTCACCGGACGGCGCATGGTTCGCCTTCAGCGCGCGGCCGTCGGATAATTCGGGCGGCCCCGATATCTACGTCTGGCGCGTCGGCGATCCCCTTGCTCGAGCGATCACGACCGACCACGCGAGCGTTTTCGCGTCGTGGGCGGGCGGTCGACTCCTGGGGAGCCGTCCGATCGCCGATGCGACCGCTGTCGAGCGCACGCCGGAGTCGTTCTTCATCGATCCGGCGAGCGGGCTTGAGACGGTGATCGATGGGAGCCTCTGGCGGCCGGTCGTCGATCCGACCGATCACTGGGCGGTCGCCTGGAACGGGACCGTCCGTGCCTCCGGCGACGGTCTGTCGACCGTGCCGGCCAGCGGCTCGCTCGTCCTGCGCGCGTTCACCCAGGGCATCGGGCTCGACGCCACCAACACGTCGGCGACCCGTGTCGGCGATGGCTCGTTCGCCGAATTTGATGTCCGCTGGGACGAGACCGGCCAATGGCTCGCGGTCTGGCTCGCCGATACCAGCGACCCGACGATCGGGCGGGTCAGCCTCTTCCGCCTCGATCCGGTGACCGGGCGCCTTGATCGACCGCACGGCGGGCCGCACGACGTGACAGCGCTGCCCGGCTTCTCGATCGGCAATGGGCGGCTCGCGTGGGCGACCCCGCCCGGCCAGGGCGGCGAGGGGAGTCGGGTCCAGATCGTGGCCTGGACCGCGGACGCGGTGGGCGCGGTTGAGAGCGGCCCCGTCGAGGACGTCGTCGTCATCCACTGACGCACCGCGTGCTCAGCTCCGCACGCCGCGGGTGGACCGCGCGGGCGTGCTTTTGGCGCCAGCGGAGCCCTTGGCCCGCTCGACAGCGCGGATCCACCCGGTTGATGCCCCTTGCCGGTCGCGATCGCCCCGAGATAAGACTGCGGAGAATACGGCGGGTTTGATCGCGCGCTGGGCAGTCGGGCTGCGGAGTCGACGGTTTGGGCGCCGCGGGACGGCGTCCCGACGTGGTTCACGTAGCGGAATCGTCGTGCAACGGCTCGGCAACGGACGTATCGTTCGATTCTCGTGCGACCGAACAGGTTGGTCGTAGGGTCGGTGCTCACCGCTGCCCTCGCCCTGGTCGCGCTTCCGGGTCTCGTCGGTTCACGGGCTCTCGACCCGGTCGAACCTCTCCCGGCCGGCGCGTTCCAGCCATTTACTGCCCTCGCGGAGGCTCCACGATCGATCGTCTCGATCGGACCGCTCGACGATGCCCATCTGTCGGCCGGGCCGCTCAGCGTCGGAGCGAAGATGATCGAGCGCGCAACACCGGCCGATCCCGGCCCGACCGCGCGGATCGGCTCCACCCAGCCGCGGGTGACGTCCGGTTCCGTGCGCAGACCACCTCGCTACACGCTCAGCGGCGAGGCCACCTTCTATGACAACGGGACGACCGCGATGCGCCTGCCGCGCGGCACTGTCGTCGTCATCTGTGGCCGCGGCAGCTGCATCGAGCGCGTCGTCAACGACTACGGCCCGGTCAAGCTGTCGCGCGTGGTCGACCTCTATCGCCCCGACTTCTTCGCGATCTGCGGCTGTCCGTGGTTCGCGGGCACGACACAGGTGACCGTCTACGTCTACTGAGACGGCCCCGACCGACCCCGACGCTGTATCCTTCCACTGTCCCTTCAGCCACGGCCCCGTGAGGCCGCCAGGGAGGCCCAGTGAGGCCCAGGAAGGAGCGATGAGCGGCCGTCAGATCATGACCGCGGACGAGAT
>JBDTNS010000184.1:0-4589 GCA_039933675.1 Chloroflexota bacterium | reverse complement strand
CCAGCCGGATCGGGACGTCGAAGGTCCGTTCATCTCGGCTGTCGGTGCTCGGTCGCAGGTTGGACGGGACGGGCGCGGCCGTCGGCGCCGTCTCGAGTTGCGGCTCGGCTGTGCCGGCCATCTCCGCCCGTATCGTCACGACGACCGGTCGCCGGAGCGCCAGCTCCTCGGCGACGATGCGCGACGAGAGGACGGCGAGTGCCGGCATGTCGAACAGGCTGAACCCGATCCCGAGTCCGGCCAGGTCGTCGGCGTCATAGCCGCGAAAGAGGCCCCGCCCCGCAACCGCGCACATCTCGTCGTACAGCTCCGGCCAGCCCACCCGTCGGCGGCGGTAGCAGAACCGTACGAACTCGACAGCGTCCGGGTGTGCCGATCCCGACGGTCGTTGCGTTTCGGAGGCGGCGTTTCGGGAATCCATCGATGGCGTGCCCTCCTCTCCTGCTTTCATGGCAACACGAAACATTGCCGAGCGGTAGGAGCGATCTCCCACCCTCGGACATCGTTCTAAGGCTCCCGGCCGCCCCCTCCTTCGGGCCCTCGGTGACCGGTGGACGACCATCGTAGGCCCGATCCGGCGGCACCGGAAGGGGGCTTGTCCACCACTTCGTCCACCAAGTTATCCACACGAACGCGCGTTCGGCGAACGCCCGTGCGGTGTCGGTCGTCGTCGCGCTCAGACGGCCCGGCGAGTCAGTCCGAGACCCGGCCGGGACGGCAGGATCCAGCGGTGCCGGTCGTCCAGTTGGAGGCCCTCGAACGGGTCGTCGGCGAGCAGGAGGCAGCCGTCGAGATCGACCCAGTCGGCGAGTGAGGCGACCGCGGCGGATGCCGCGATCCCCACCGAGGTCTCCTCCATGCAGCCAAGGAACGTCCGGAAACCGAGCCCCCGTGCGCGCTCGAGCATCGCCTTGGCCGGCGCGATCCCGCCGCATTTGGCGAGCTTGACGTTGACGCCCGCGACCACCCCGACGAGCGCGTCGAGGTCCTCGACGGTGACCGCACTTTCGTCGGCGACGATCGGGATCGAGGAGCGTTCCTGGAGCCAGGCGAGATCCCGGTAGGCGCGCGCCGGAAACGGCTGCTCGATCAGCTCCACGCCGAGCGCGACGATCTCGGGCAGGAGCCGCTCGGCGGCCTCGCGCGTCCAGCCGGTGTTGGCATCGACCCGGATCGGGCCAGGGAACACGCCGCGGACCGCGCGCAGGGTCGCCAGGTCCTGTGGGCCACCAAGCTTGATCTTGAGCGCGGGGAACGCAGCGGCGCGAGCCGCGCGCTCGGCGACGATCTCGGGCTGATCGATCCCGATCGTGAAGTCGGTCGGGGGGATCGCCGCCGGCAGGTCGAGCAGCTCGTAGACGGGCTTGCCGACGACCTTGCCGACCAGATCGTGCAGCGCTATATCGACCGCGCACTTGGCGGCGCCGTTCCACCGAATCGCCGCGTCGAATTGCCGTGCGATCGCCGCGAGCGAGTCCCCGGCAGACGCGGCTTCATAGCGTATGTCGGTGGGTTCGATCAGGGCGACCAGGTAGCGTATGGTCGCCGCCATCGTCTCCGGCGTCTCGCCGTAGAACCGGTCCGGGTAGCCCTCCCCCACCCCGACCAGTTCCGGGAAGCGATCGTCGCGCAGCTCGACGACGACGGTTGTGATTCCCTCGCCCGAGCCGTGGTCCTCGCGGGCGATGTGAAACGGATCGCGCAGGGCCAGGCGCAGGACCTCGTGGGTCACGTGCAGGCTCACCGCGCCACGACCCATGGCAGCGCGTCGACCCGCTCACGGATCGCCGGCCAGAGCCGGTCGGCCCCGAAGCGGAACGGATCGTCGGTCGGGAGGCCGGTCTCGGCCGCCACCGCCTCGATGGTCGCACGCGCCTCGCCGTCGTCCGGGTAGAGCGACGTGTTGAGCGCGACGGCCACGACTCGCGACGGCGCGATCAGCCCCGCGACCCGCTCGTGCAGATCGATGAACCCGGGCAGCGACGCGATCGGGAACGAAGCCTCGGGGAGATGCTCGAAGTCGTGCTCGGCGAGACCGGGTTTATGGACCATCACCATCGCCTGCGGGGTGGCGCCGTGGATCAGCGCAAGCGTGACCGAGGAGTAGGCCGGGTGATCGAGCGAGCCCTGGCCCTCGACGATGACCCAGTCGCCGAGCCGTTCGCCCTCCTCGACGAGCCATTCGACCGTGCCCTGGGCGAAGTCGCTGATGAGCCGGTCGACCGCGACGCCCCAGCCCTCGATCATCATCCCGGTCTGGCCCGTTGCCACGAAGGCTGCTCGATCGCCGGCCGCGATCGCGGCACGCCGCAGCTCGAGCGCGACGGACATCTTGCCGATGGCGCAGTCGCTGCCGACCGTCAGGATCACCCGCTTGCCGGGGCCGTGGCGGCGACCGATCGACGTCTCCATACGCTCGGGTGGACGTCGGTAGTCGACGATCGTCGTTCCGCGTGCCTCCGCCGCCGCCGCAAACGCAGGATCGTCGCCGATGAATGTGTGGAGGCCGGAGAGGATATCGAGACCGGAGTCGATCGCGGCCGTGATCACCGAGCGCCAGGACTCGGGGAGCCGCCCGCCGGTCGGCGCGATCCCGATCAGGAGGGCGTCGGGCGGGTTCGGGAGAGCCAGGGCGTCGCCGAGACTCGCTACGATCGGGATGTCCTGGCCGGGCAGGAATGCCTCAACGTTCTGGCCGGCCCGCGTTGAGTCGAGGACCGCGACGACGTCATCGCGGCCGTAGCGGATCACGCCGAACGCCGTCTTGGCGCTGTGCATGGCGAACTCGCCTTCGGCGAGGATGACGAGTCGACGAAGGTTCGATGGCCGCACCGATCGAGTCTAACGCCACTCCACCCTCCTCTCGGCGCGGATGGCCGAATTCGCGGGGGTGCGGAAGGGCGATCTCGTGCTCGACGTCTGGTGTGGTCCGGGCGCTCTCACCGCCGAGCTCGCCTCGCGCCTTGGCCCGGCGGCCGTCACGGCGGTCGATCCTTCGGAGCCATTCGTATCCGCCGCCCGCGAGCGCAACCCCGAGGTCAACGTGTTGCAGGCCTCGGCGGAGGCATTGCCGTTCGCGGACGCGATGTTCGATGCCTCCCTCGCGCAGCTCGTCGTGCACTTCATGGCCGACCCGGTGGCGGGATTGGCGGAGATGGCGCGCGTGACGCGGGCGGACGGCCTCGTCGTCGCGTCCGTGTGGGACTTCGGCGGCGGCCAGAGCCCGCTCGACGCATTCTGGCGGGCAGCGCGCGATTTCGACCCCGACATCAACGACGAATCCGAGCGCGCCGGCGCCCGAGAAGGCCAGCTGGTGGCCCTCTTCGAGGCCGCGGGGCTGCGCCAGATCGAGATCACGGCCCTGTCGGTCAACCTCGCGCACCCGACCTTCGAAGCCTGGTGGGAGCCGTTCACCGGCGGCGTCGGTCCTGCGGGGGCCCTCGTGGCCAGCCTCGATGCGGACGGTCAGATGGACCTGCGAGAACGCTGCCGCGCGGGCTTGCCCCGCGCCCCGTTTACGATCACGGCGCGAGCCTGGGCGGCGCGCGGCCTCGTCTAACCGTACTCTCGGGCGCACGGTTTGCGCACGGGCCCGTCACTGCCACCACGAGCGCCGTAGCATGCTCCTGATGCGTTCGATCGTTCGACTGGCCGGGTACCCGCTCGGGATCGTCATGGCGATGACGGTGACCGTCGGGAGCGCGTCTGCGCACGGGATCGCGGGCGCCGCGCCAACCGCCCTGAGCGCCCTGGGCACCTGGTCAGCCGATCCGTTGCCGCTGCTGGCGGCCTTCGCGGCGGCAGCCGGGTACCTGGTCGCCGCTCGGAGGGTGAACCGGACCAACCCACGGGTCCCGGTCCCGCGCTGGCGGATCGCGGCCTGGCTCGGCGGGATTGCGACGGTTCTCCTGGCACTGATCTCCGCGGTCGACGTCTACGCCGGCGATCTCTTGACCGTCCACATGGTCCAGCACCTGCTCCTGGCGATGGTCGCGCCACCACTACTGGCGCTCGGCGCCCCGATCACGCTCCTCCTGCGGGTCTGCGGCCCGACGACGCGACATCACTACATCCTGCCGCTCCTCCATTCGCGGGCGATCCGGCTGATCGCCTCGCCGCTCGTGGCCTGGCCGCTCTTTGCCGCCGCCATGTGGCTGACCCATTTCAGCCCGCTCTACAACGCGGCACTCGAAGACCCCGCCATCCACGACGCGGAGCACTTCCTGTACCTCGTCGTTGGCGTGCTCTTCTGGTGGCCGGCGATCGCCGCAGATCCGGTCCCGCGACGCATGGGCTACGGCGCTCGGCTCATCTACCTCGGCCTGCAGATGCCGGTCCACGCTGCCATCGGGCTTGGAATCTATTTCGCCCCGGCTGTCCTCTATGCGCACTACGCCACGATCGAGCGCTCATGGGGTCCCGACCCGCTTACCGACCAGCAGATCGGTGGGCTCCTGATGTGGGGTGCGAGCGACCTCCTGCTCCTCGCCGTGATCCCCGCGATCGTCGTGGCGTGGATGCGCGCGGATGTCCGACGCAGCGCTCACACCGATGCCCGCGCCGCGCGGGTCGGCTGACGGGCGGGCGGC
>JBDTNS010000183.1:0-4636 GCA_039933675.1 Chloroflexota bacterium | reverse complement strand
ATCTTCTCGAGAGAGCTGTCGGTCGAATTGCGGTTGAGGACGCCTTCGACCTGGATGACCCGACGATTGGTCAGGACGTACTCCTGGTTGACGTAGCGCAGCGCCGTCCAGATCGCGACGGCGAGACCGCCGAAGAACAGGACCGCGGTGATCAGACCGAGGAGGGTTGCGACGGATCCGGTCGGCTTCACGGTATTGGCGATCCAGAGAAGGGCGACCGCCAGGATCAGCGCGAGGATCGTGTAGCGCGCGCCCCAGATGAAGACGAACGGGTGCTGCTTGTTGCGGTACGTGATGCGTTCCCCCGTCGACAGCAACCCATCGGCGTAACTCATTCGGTTGGTGCCTCCCTCTCAGGCCCGCGGGTGGGCCCGGCTGTACACGTCCCGGATCCGTTCACCGGTGAGATGCGTGTACAGCTGCGTCGTGGAGATACTCGCATGCCCAAGCAACTCCTGAACGATGCGCAGGTCGGCACCGCCCTCGAGCAGGTGCGTGGCGAACGAGTGCCGCAACGTGTGTGGGCTGACCCGTTGGGCGAGCCCGGCCCGTGACGCGGCACGCTTGACCGCGGCCCACGCCTGCTGGCGAGCGAGCCGGCCGCCGCGATCGCCAAGGAAGAGCGGTCCGCCGCGGAGCGGCGCGACATGGCCGATCCCCATGAGGCCGGCGCGCGGACCTTCGATCCAGCGGGCCAGCCAGTCGAGGGCGACCTCTCCGACCGGCACGAGCCGCTCCTTGTCGCCCTTGCCGATGACGCGCACGAACGCACCGTCGACCGACAGGTCCTCGCGGTCGAGACCGATCAGCTCGCTGATCCGCAGGCCGGCCGCGTAGAGGAGCTCGAGGATCGCGCGGTCGCGGAGGGCGTGCCGGCCGGGCCGGGCCAGGTCACCCGCCACGTCGCTCGCGTCGTCCTCCTCGCCGCCTGCCGCCTCGAGCAGCCGCTCCGTCTCGTCCACGGTCAGCGTCTCGGGGAGCAGCCGCGACGGCCGCGGCAGGTCGAGATGCGCCGCCACGTCGACACCGATCAGCCCCTCGCCATAGGCGAATCGATAGAAGCCCTTGAGCGCCGCCGCGCGTCGCCGGAGGCTGCTCGGGGCGAGGCCCGGATCGTTGCGCCGCCCGCGCCGGGTCCGTGCCGCGAGGTAGCCGAGCGCCGCATCGGGCGAGCGAGCCCAAGCCCGGGTCACGCCGCGCGAGGCTGCGAAGTCGTGGAGGTCGGCCCGGTAGGCGCGGATCGTCGCCGGCGACAGGCCGCGCTCGACATGGAGATAGGTGAGGAACTCGTCGGTGGCGGCGTCGAGGACGGGCATTCTGCGGCTCAGCCGGTCTGGGCGACCCCGCCGCGCCACGCCACGGCGCGGTCGAGGAGCTCGCGTGCGCTGGCGAGGGTCGCCGCCCCGCCGACCTCGCCACCGAGCATCTGCGCCAGCTCGACGATTCGGCCCTCGTGGTCGAGGCGCTCGATCTCGGTGATCGTCCGGCCCTCGCGTTCGCGCTTGGCGATCCGGTAGTGGGCGTCCGCGTGGGCAGCGATCTGCGGGAGATGCGTCACGCACAGGACCTGGTGCCGGCGAGCGAGCGCCCACAGGCTCCGCCCGACCGGATCCGCACTCCGGCCACCGATCCCCGTGTCGACCTCGTCGAAGACGAGGACCGGCGTTTCGTCCGCCTCGGCGAGGACGCTCTTGATCGCGAGCGCCACCCGTGACAGCTCGCCGCCGGATGCGATCCGGGCGAGCGGCCGGGCGGGTTCGCCCGGGTTCGGGGCCAGTCGGTAGACGACCTGGTCAATCCCGCTGGCATCGAAGGCGACCGCGTCGCCGTCGAGCTCGATCGCCGCCTCGTCGGTCGAGGCCGACCGTCGCCCGAGGGCGACCTCGAAGACGCCAGTTGGAAAGCCGAGCTCACCGAGCACCTCACCCACTGTCGCGGTGAGCGCGGCCCCGGCCGTGCGGCGGGCCTCGGAAAGGGCGCCGGCGGCCGCGGCGACCTCCTCGAGGAGGGCCGCGTCCTCGCGCTGACGACGCGCGCGCTCGTGGTCGAGGCCGCCGAGCCGTTCGAGCTCTGCGAGGGCGCGCTCCCCGTGTGCGACCACCTCGGCCTCGCCGTCGCCGTAGCGCCGCTCGAGCGCGTAGATCGTCCCGAGCCGCTCCTCGAGGGTGGCCAGCGCGCCCGGGTCGTGCTCGATCCCGTCGGCCAGATCGCGGATCTCGGCGGCGACGTCGTCGAGCTCGGCCTCGAGGCCGTCGAGGCGTTCGGCCAGTGGCTCGAAGCGTGGATGGAGCCGGGCCAGCCCGCGTGCCTCGCGAACCGCGACTGCGGTCGACTCGCGGGCGCCGGCGCCCTCGGCGGTCAGGGCGTCCTGGACCGCCGCCGCTCCCCGGGCGATCGCCTCGCCATGCTGCGCCGCCGAGAGGCGCGCGCGGATCTCATCGGCCTCGCCCGGTCGAAGATGTGCCGCTCCGATCTCCGCCGCCTCATGCTCGAGCAGGTCGATCCGACGGGCGAGCTCGCGCGGGTCGATGGCCAGCTCGGCGAGCGCGGCCCGGTTCGCGCGCCAGCGCTCGACGACGTCCGCGGTCGCGGCCCGCGCCGCCGCATGCCCACCGAACCCGTCGAGCACGTCACGCTGCCAGCGCTCGTCGAGGAGGCGCTGCTGGTCGTGCTGGCCGTGGATCTCGACGAGCGGCCCGACCTCGTCGGCCAGCCGTGAGGCGGTCGTCGCGAGATCGTCGAGCCGCGCGGTGGATCGCCCGCCCGTCGCCACCTCGCGAACCGCGATGAGCGGCTCGGGGAGCCGGTCGAAAAGCGCCTCGACCCGCGCCGCCTCCGCGCCATGACGGATGAGCCCGGTGTCGGCGCGCGAGCCGCGCACAAGCCCAAGCGCATCGATGACGAGGCTCTTGCCCGCCCCCGTCTCGCCGGTGATCACATTCAGCCCCGGTTCGAGGGTCAGGCGCAGGCGCTCGATCAGCGCGAGGTCGCGCACGGTCAGCTCGAGGAGGCGGCCGGTGGTCACGAAGATTGGGTCACGATGGCAGGAGCGCCACCTTGTGGCGGAGCAGGTCCCAGAACGGCTGCGCGCCCTCCGGCGCGATGAGGCGGATCGGGCGTTTGGTCGCCCGCACCTCGACGACGTCGCCAACGCGGACGGGGATGTCCTCCCGCCCGTCGACTGAGACGAGGGCTTCGTAGGCATCGACCACCGTGCAGCGGACGGTCTGCATCGGACTCACGACGACCGAGCGGATCGCCGACAGATAAGCCGCGATCGGCGTCACCACGAGGTTCCGACTCACCGGATCGAGGATCGGGCCGCCGGCCGAGAACGAGTAGCCCGTCGACCCGGTCGGGCTCGAGACGACGAGGCCGTCGGCGATGAACGTCGCGAGGTGGGTGTCGTCGATCGCGACGTCGAACCGGCAGACGCGCGCCAGCGAGCCACGGGCGACGACGATGTCATTGAGGGCGACGTGCCGGATGTCATCGATCGGTTGGCCGTCGCGCAGGATCCGGCCATCGAGCGTCATCCGCGGATCGATCGTGAACCGGCCGTCGACGATCTTGGCGAGGACGCCATCGAGCTCGCCCGCCTCCGCCTTCGAGAGGAACCCGACCTTCCCGAGGTTGATGCCGAGGATCGGGACGTCGACCTCCGCGACCGCGCGCGCCGCACGCAGGAACGTCCCGTCGCCGCCGAGGACGACGAGTGCATCGGTGGTCGTCAGCTCGCGGCAGAGCGCCTCGAGATCGCCCGATTGCGCCTCCCAATGGTCGATCTCGTGCATCTGGCACCAGCCGGCGGCGCGTGCGCTCAGCTCGACCGAGGCCTCGATCGTCGGGTTGTAGGCAAAGCCGATCCGGGTGACTGTCACGCGACGGTGACCTCGGCAATCCTGTCGCCGATCTCGGCACAACTCGGGCCGGGCGCCAGGTGGACGAGGAACTCGCGGTTGCCCTCGGGTCCGGTGATCGGCGAGGCGATGACCGCGCGGGTGCCCAGCCCGTGCCGGCGCGCCGAGATGACGGTTCGCTCGAGGACCTCGCGATGGATCGCCGGGTCGCGCACGACACCGTGGTCGGTGCGGCCGCGGCCGGCCTCGAATTGCGGCTTGACGAGGGCAACGATCCCGCCGCGCGGCGGGCGCGCCAGTGTCGCGGCCACCGGCCCCAGGACGAGGTCGAGGGAGATGAATGAGACGTCGATCGTCGCGAGGTCGATCGGTTCGGGCAGCGTGTCGGCCGTCAGTTCGCGGGCGTTCGTGCGCTCCATCGAGACGACGCGGGGGTCGCGGCGCAGCGATTCGGCGAGTTGTCCGCGGCCCACGTCGAGAGCGTAGACCCGGTCCGCGCCAAGCTGCAACAGGACGTCGGTGAACCCGCCGGTCGAGGCCCCGACGTCCAGCCCGACCATTCCGGCCGGGTGGATCCCGAATGCGTCGAGCGCCGCCGCGAGCTTGTGACCGCCGCGGCTGACATAGGGGGCGGGTTCCGTCACCGTCAGCGGCGTATCGGCCGGCAGGAGATCGCCAGACTTGCGGTCGCCGCGGGCCGCATCGCCCTCCCCCACCCTGATCTTCCCGGCCAGGACGAGCGCCTGCGCCCGACTGCGCGACTCGACGAGGCCGCG
>JBDTNS010000182.1:0-4671 GCA_039933675.1 Chloroflexota bacterium | reverse complement strand
CGCGTGCGGTGCCTTCAAGAAGGTCGGCTACAGCGTCCTCGACAAGTCGTTCGGGATGGACGATGAGCTCGCCCGACGCGTGCGGGTCCACTCGAACTACGACGTCTGCCTCGTCGCCTCGCAGGCGTCCGCGCCGCACTATGCCGAGGCCTTTCGCGAGCCGCTCGACCGCTTCGTCTCACGGCTTGGGATCCCTCGGACGGACGTCTTCTTTGGCGAGGAACGGCTGGCCCGCGTTCGCGCCGCGGTTCGCGAGCGCTACGGCCTGACCGACGGTCGCCGGGTCGTCCTCTACGCACCGACCTTCCGCGGCGACAGCGTCACCGATGCCCACGCCACGGACGACCTCGACCTCGCCGTCCTGCGCGAGTCGCTCGGCGACGACCATGTGCTCCTCGTCCGGCTCCACCCGTTCGTCCGGTCGCGGACGACCATCGGGCCGGAGCTGGCCGCGTTCGCGATCGATGTCTCCGACTACCCCGACATCAACGAGCTGATGCTCGTCAGCGACGTCCTCGTGACCGACTACTCGAGCGCGATCTACGAGTTCGCCCTGCTCGGCCGGCCGATGGTCTTCTTCGCCCCCGACTTCGAAGCCTACGAACGCGAGCGCGGCTTCTATTTCGACTATCGAACCGGCGTGCCAGGTCCGATCTTCGAGGAGACCTGGCCGCTTGCCGTATATCTGCGGGCCGGTATCTTCGACCTCGATCGCGTCGAGCGCTTCCGCGCCGAGTCGTTCGATGTCGCCGATGGCCACGCCACGGCACGCTTCGTCGGTGAGCTCGTGCTGCCCGCGCTGCGCACGACGGAGGCGTGACGAAGGGCGTCGGGCCGCGGCCCTCCATCCCCGAGGCCCTCGTTTTGAGCACGAAATAGGCCCCGCGGACCCTAGATCCGGGCTCTTTGTCAGCCACCGTGTCAGCCACCAGCCGTCAGGGCGGTCCGCCACTTTGCGCGGCCGGCCATATGTAACGCTACGATATCGTTGTGTTACAGTGAGCTCGTGGTCAAGCGCGTTACCAGGATCCAGAAGGTCGCCATCGTGGCGCTTCTGCTCGTCAGTGCGTTTCTGTTCGGGGCGACGCTCGGTGCCTCCCAGGCTTCGTGCTACGCCGCCGCACGGTACGAGCAGGCAGCCCGCGACGACTTCGAGCGGAACGGTATCGACTATTGGGGGACATCGGTTCGGACCCTCGTCGAGGCGTGCGAGAAAGGGACAAATCTGTGATGGGGTATGAGAACGAAGCTCACCGCCGATGATCGCGACGACCTCTACGAACGGCTGACGTCCCTCGCTGCCAGCTACGGAGCGTCGACCGTTCGCGTCCACGCACAGGACATCGAGGATGCCGAAGATCGGGCGGGTATCTGCGTCCGCTGTGGCGGCGCCTTCGACCGTGAGCGGGCGACGGCGCGCTACTGCTCGACGCGGTGTCGAGTCGCCGCCCACCGCGATCGGCTGGCGGCCGACAGCCGGACGTGTGCCATCTGCAACGCGACATTCAGCGGCCGGGGAGCGGCAACGACGTGTTCGGACGCCTGTCGCAATGACGCCTTCCGCATCTCGTTGGCGGCCTCGACCCGCGGGGTCACGTTAGGCTAGCCGCCACTGGCCGCAGAGGTCCGATCGGCTCGGGAAGCTCCGGACCCACGATTTACGCCGCGGTTACGCGACGCTCCTGATCCGACAAGGCGTGTCGATCCTCGTCGTCGCGAATCTGCTGGGCCACACCAACGCGGTGATGACCTTGAAGGTCTACGGCCACGTCGCGAACGACTCGCTACAGGAGTCGGCCGCGCGGCTGAACGGGCTCCGACAGGTCGCCTGGTAGCCGTTAGACAGCCAGCGTTGACAGCCACCACGGTGAACAGCGGCGGACGATGGCAGACGAACCGGGGCCGGTCGGGCGGCATTCCCTCACGGAATGGACCTAGGCGGACTTCGGCGGACGGGCCAAAGCGATGTACCATACCGCGGCCCTCCATCCCCGGCCGCCGCAGTCGGCCATGTGACAGGAACCGACCCAGACCATGACCTTTCGTGCCAAGCCGGTCGTCAAGCGCGAGCACCGACCCGGGTGGGAAACGCAGGACCGGCGGAACTTCTACCTGAACCTCGGCTTCGGCCTCATCGTCGTGCTGTCCCTCGTCATTCTCGCCAGTTACGTGGGGCTGAGCTGGTACAACGCGCACCTTGCCTCGGTCGGCAGCGTCGACGGCCAGTCGATCACCAAGGACGAATTCTTCGATCGCTACGCGATCGAGTCGTGGCGTCTCGATGAGGCGCAGGCCCGGTCCCGGACGGCCGTGCAGGCCGGCCAGCTGACCGAGTCGCAGGCCACCTCGCAGCAGTCGGCGATCACGAAGGCGCGCAACGCGCTCGCGAGCAACACGCTCGAGATCCTCCTCGACGCGAAGCTCCAGGCGAAGCTCGCGGTCCAGGAAGGAATCAGTGCGAGTCCGGCCGAGATCGACGCGAGGCTCGTCACCGAGGAGACGAACCCCGAAACCCGCCACGCGTGGGTGATCGCGGTGAAGCCCGTGACCGACGTCGGCGCGGTCGGTCCCACCGATGCACAGAAGGCAACGGCCAAGTCGAATGCCGAGTCAGCCGTGCGGGATCTCGCCAGCGGGAAGACCTGGGAGGACGTCGCCAAAACCATCTCGACCGATCTCGGGACCGCGGCGCAAGCCGGCGATCTCGGCTGGATCGCCGCCAAGAACTCCTCCGCGGACGAGCCGTACCTGGCTGCCGTCTTCGCGGCCCCCCTCAACACCCCGACCGCGGTCATCGCGGGCGACGACGGCGTCTACCGGATCGGTCGCGTGACGGAGATCGCGCCCTCGTCGGTCGACGACGCCTATCCGTCCAAGTTTGAGAACAAGGGCATCAGCCTTGAGCGCTACCGAGCAGTCCTCGCCAGCGACGTCGTCCACGAGAAGCTCCAGGCGAAGATCGTCGCCAGCGTGATCAGTTCCGGGCCGCAGCGACACGTCCAGGAGATCTACATCAAGGCCCCGGCCGCGACGCCCGGCGCGGATGCCATCAAGGTGCGCCACATCCTCTATTCGCCGAACGGCGATCCGTCGAATGCATCGACCGTCGCGGCCACGGACCCGGCGTGGGCGTCGGCCGAGGCGAGGGCGAAGGCGACGTACGACCGGCTCAAGGCGAACCCGAGCCTGTTTGACTCGATCGCCCGTGCGGAGAGCGACGAATCGTCGGCGCTCGGCGCGACGGGTTCGGGCGGCAAGCTGCCGTACTTCGACAGCTCCAGCCAGGTCGACCCCGCGTTCAAGTCTGCGATCCTTGCGGCCGGCCTCAAGGCGGGCGACATCCTGCCGCCGGTGAAGTCCGCGTTCGGCTGGCACGTCATCCAGGTGATGTACCGCCCGACCGACGTCGATCGGCTCAAGGCGATCAAGGAGGAGGCAGACCGGAGCGCCGACTTCGGCGTCCTCGCTCGGGACAATACCGAAACGACTACGGCCAGCGTCGGCGGGGATGTCGGCTGGATCGCCAAGGGCCAGGTCGCCGATGCGCTCGTCAACGCGATCTTCGCGGCCCCGATCGGCAAGACCTCGGAGGTCACCACGATCGCCGGCGACGGAAGCTACCTGTTCAAGGTCCTCGCGGAGGAGACCCGGACCCCGACCGGACGCCAGCTCGACGAGCTGACCACGACGACCTTCTCGACGTGGTACGACGCGAAGAAGGCCGCGGCGGTCATCACCCGCGACGCGTCGATCGCGAACAGCACGACGACCAACTAGCGGAGGCGCCGGTGCTCGACGCGCTCGTCGCGGAGGCGCGGCTCCGCTGGGGGTTTGACCCGTCGACCGGACTCCAGCTCGTCCCCGTCGAGTCGCTCGTGGCCGCCCCGATCGAGCCGTCGCGTCCGCTCCTCATCGTGCCGCTGGCGATCCTCCGCGCAGACGCCGCGGGCGACGCGCCGTCGGCCGTGCCGCTCCCCGGGCGAGCGGGTCCGGCCGGCCGCGATCCGTTGACCCTCCTGCGCCGGCTCTACCCGGCCGACCACCTTGTGGGCAGGTTCGGTGCCGCCGCTGGGACGACGGTCGCCTCGCTCGATGTCGCCGCCCTGGCCACGCCACTCTACCTCGCTCCTGTCGCCCCGGAGCTGGCCCTCGGCGGACCGTGGGCGATGCCCTGGATCTCCGCGCGGCTCCGCGAGCCGGATGGCTGCCCCTGGGATCGCGAGCAGACCCACACATCGCTCCGCAAGCACCTGCTCGAGGAGGCATACGAGGTCTACGACGCGCTGGAGGCGGGGGCGACGCTCGAGCTCGCCGGGGAGCTCGGCGACCTGTGGCTGCAGATCGTCCTCCATGCCCAGCTCGCCGCCGAGGAAGGTGTCTTTGACCTCACCGATGTCCAGGCGGCGATCGCGTCGAAGATCGTCCGTCGCCATCCGCACGTCTTCGGCGACGCGGTGGCGCGGACGGCGTCGGACGTCAATCGACAATGGGAACGGATCAAGGCCGACGAGCGGGCGGCGGCCGCCGCGGCCGAGGACGAGGGCTCTGATGCCTCGGGTTCGACGGCCACCGCGAAGAGCGCCCTCGATGGCATCAGCCCGTCGATGCCGGCCCTTGCCGCCAGCCAGGAGATGCAGGAACGGGCGGCCAACCTCGGCTACGATTGGCCGT
>JBDTNS010000181.1:0-4727 GCA_039933675.1 Chloroflexota bacterium | reverse complement strand
GTGGCTCTTGGGGACGTCGCTGACGAAGTCCGCGACGTAGGCATCAGCGGGCGCCCCCACGACCTCCTCGGGTCGGCCGGCCTGGACCACGACGCCGTCGCGCATGATCACGATGTGGTCGCCGAGCTTGAGCGCCTCGGCCAGGTCGTGGGTGATGAACACCATGGTCTTGCCGACCTCGTGGTGGAGGCGCAGCACCTCGTTCTGCATGTCGCGCCGGATGAGCGGGTCCAGGGCGCTGAACGGCTCGTCGAAGAACATCACCTCGGGGTCGACGGCCAGCGCGCGCGCCAGCCCCACACGCTGCTGCATCCCGCCCGACAGCTGGTCCGGATAGTCGTTGGCATGGCCCTGGAGGCCGACCAGATCGATCATCGCGCGGGCCCGCGCATGGCGGCTGACCTTCGAATCGCCGCGGATCTCCAGGGGGTAGGCCACGTTGTCGAGGACGCGTCGATGGGGCAGGAGGCCGAAGTGCTGGAAGACCATGCTGAATCGTCGCCGACGCAGCTCGCGCAGGCGCTTCGGGTCGGCCTTGCGGATGTCCTCACCGTCGAGCAGCACCTCGCCGCTCGTTGGTTCGATCAGGCGTGTCATGCAGCGCACGAGGGTGGACTTGCCGCTCCCGGACAAGCCCATGACCACGAAGACCTGGCCGGGATGGACGTCGAACGACACATCGCGGATGGCGATGATGGAGCCGGTCTTGGCGCGCAACGCGTCACGCGGAAGATCCGCGTCGGGCGTGCCGATGATCCTGTTCTCGGCAGGACCGAAGATCTTCCAGAGGCTCCTGACGGCGATCGTCGGCGCGTCGGCGCCGTTGTTCTTCGCCGTCCCGAGGCCGTTCGTCATCCGGCACCCCTCATCGCGACTCGTGCGTCGGTGCGCGCATGGTACTCGCCGGGTCGTTCTGGCGGGCGCTGATCAACCGCCGAACCAGCCGCTCGGTTCGGGCTCGGCCTTTTCCCAGATGTGCTTCGCCTCCCGGTATTCGTCGAGGCCGGCCGGTCCCAGCTCCCGCCCGATCCCCGACTGCTTGAACCCGCCCCACTCGGCCTGCGGCAGGTAGACGTTGTAGTCGTTGATCCAGACGGTGCCGTGGCGCAGTCGGGCCGCCACACGCTGGGCTCGCGCAATATCGGCGGTCCAGACGCCCGCCGCGAGACCGTAGGTCGTGTCGTTGCCAAGCGCGACCGCCTCCTCCTCGGTCGAGAAGCGCTCGACGGTGAGGACCGGCCCGAAGACCTCCTCGCGGATGATCCGCATCCCGGGCGAGACGTCGGCGAAGACGGTCGGGCGGTAGTAGTAGCCGGCCTGCAGCTCGGGCTCATCCGGGCGGCGTCCGCCGGCGACGAGGCGCGCGCCGGCGGTGAGGGCGTCAGCAACGTGGGCCTCCACCCTGGCCCGATGGTCGGCGCTGATGAGGGCGCCAGTCTCGGTGGCGTCGTCGAGACCATGGCCAAGCCGGATCGCCTCCGCGCGCCGGCCGATCTCGTCGACGAAGCGTTCGTAGATCGACTCCTGGACGATCGCCCGGCAACCGGCCGAGCAGACCTGCCCCGAATGGATGAACGCGGCCGTCAGCGCGTTGTCGACAGCCGTCTCGAAGTCGGCATCGTCGAAGATGATGTTCGGACTCTTGCCGCCCAGCTCGAGCGCCACCTTCTTCATGTTGGTGGCTGCGCCGTGCAGGAGCGCGCGACCCGCCTGCAGGCCGCCGGTGAGCGAGATGAGATCGACGTCCGGACTGTCCGCGAGCGCCTGACCGACCCGCTCGCCCGGGCCGAGGACGAGATTGACGACGCCCGCTGGCACGCCGGCCTCCTCGAGCAGATGCATCAGCTGGATCGCGGTCAGGGGCGTGACCTGGGCGGGTTTCATGACGGCCGTATTGCCGGCGGCGAGGGCCGGCGCGAGCTTCCAGCCGAGCTGGAGGAGCGGGTAGTTCCACGGGCCGATGAGCGCGCAGACGCCGACCGGCTCGTAGACGATCCGGCTCTGGGCGCGCGCGTCGCCGCTGTCGACGAGGCGGGTGGCGTCGGCCTCCGCGAGGCCGGCGTAATAGCGGAAGACGCGGACGACGTCGGCCATGTCCCAGCGGCTCTCGCGCATCGCCTTGCCGGTGTTGAGCGTTTCGAGCCGGGCCATCGACTCGAGGTCGCGTTCGATCAGATCGGCGATCCGGTCGAGAAGGCCCGCGCGTTCGCCACCCGGACGGCGCGGCCAGTCGCTCGTGTCGAAGGCGCGGCGGGCGGCCGCGATCGCCTCCTCGACCTGCGCGTCGGTCGCGACGTCGACCTCGGCCACCAGGGTCGCGTCCGAAGGATTGACGACCGGACTGCAGGTTCCGTCGGCCGCGCCGACCCACTGGCCGTCGATGTACAGGCTGGGCACGGCTGCCTCTCGTGGTTCGATGTGACTGGGCGATTGCCGAGAATGAGCCGGGCGTCCGGGCGTCGTCAAGAACCGGTCGCACGCCTCGGATCACGGGACGCGCTGGCCGGTTGTCGCCGGCGCGACCGCGCTACCCCGCCTGGCGCAGATCCCCCGAGATGCGCGCGGCCGTGGCGACAACCTGTTCCGCGAGCGCCGTCTCCGCGCCATGAGTCGGGAAGCGATACGACGGGCCGTGGAGGTGGAGCGCCGCGACGACCTCGCCCGATCCGTCCGCGATAGGCGCGGCGATCGAGGAGATCCCCTCGTCGAACTCCTCGAGTGCCCAGGTGTAGCCGTCGCGGCGGATCGCCCGCATCCGCTCGAGCAGTTGTTCGGCCGTGACGAGCGTCCGGTCCGTGAACGACTCCATCGGACGACCGAGGTAGCGCTGCACGAACGTCGACGGGGAATAGGCGAGGAGGACCTGGCCCGACGAGACCGCGTGGAGAGGGATCCGCGACCCGGTCCAATCGCGCACGGAGACCGGGTTCGGGCTGCTGACCTGTTCGACGTAGTGGACGAGGTTGCCGTCGGGGACGCTCAGCCCCGCCGCCTCGCCGACAGTGTCGGCCAGGGCTTCGAGCGAGGGGCGCGCGAGCGTCGCGAGCGAACGGTTCGGTCGGATCCGCGCCGCGAGCGTGACGAGCCGGGGACCGAGCCGATAGCGCGTCTCGCCCGGAATCTGCTCGACGACCCCTTCGCGAGCGAGCGACGCAAGCAGGCGCGCCGCGGTCGACTTCGGGAGGTCGACCCGGTCGGCGACCTCGGTCACGCCGATCGGGCCGTCGACGAGCGCGCCGAGCACCGCGAACGCTCGCTCGATGGACTGGACTCTGGACATCGGGCCATTCCTCGGCTACATTCTCGATCCAAGCAGTTCCATGATACGGCACGGTTCCACGATACGGAACCCGAGTCCCAGGAGAATTCCCATGGCAGAGGACGAGTACGCGGAGATCGACCTCGCGGCGCTCTCCGACGAGGAACTCACCGAGCAGATGCACAACGACCTCTACGACGGGATGGCCGCCGAGATCGTCGAGGGAACGAACATCCTGCTGGGCCGCGGCTGGACCGCCTCGCGGGTCCTCGATGACGCGCTCGTCGCGGGAATGAAGATCGTCGGGATCGACTTCCGCGACGGAATCCTGTTCGTGCCGGAGGTCCTCCTCGCCGCGAACGCGATGAAGTCCGGGATGGCGATCCTGCGCCCGCTCCTCGCCGAGACCGGTGCCGAGCCGGTCGGCAAGGTCGTCATCGGGACGGTCAAGGGCGACATCCACGACATCGGCAAGAACCTCGTCGGGATGATGCTCGAGGGCGCCGGCTTCGAAGTCTTCGACCTCGGGATCAACACCGACGCCGAGAAGTTCATCGCCGCGCTCGACCTCCACAAGCCGGACATCCTCGGGATGTCGGCACTCCTGACCACGACGATGCCGTACATGAAGGTCGTCATCCAGACGCTCAAGGATCGCGGGATCCGCGACGACTACATCGTGCTCGTCGGCGGGGCGCCGCTCAACGAGGAGTTCAGTGCCGCGGTCGGCGCGGATGCCTACTGCCGCGATGCCGGGGTGGCCGCCGAGACGGCCCGCCGGCTCATCGACGAGCGCCGCGCCAGTGCGGCCTGAGCGAGCCTACTCACCGGCCGCCCGCGCCGGGGACGCGCCCGATCCCGACCGTGTCCTGGTCATCGGCTGTGGCGCGCTGGCCAAGGAGCTCGTCGCGATCATCGACCAGGCGGGCCTCGCCAACGTCGATCTGACCTGCCTGCCGGCCACGCTCCACAACCGACCGGCCGGGATCACCGGGCTGGTGCGCGAGAAGATCCACGCCGCCCGACCGCGCTACGAGCACATCTACGTCGCCTACGCCGACTGCGGGACCGGTGGCCTGCTCGATTCGATGCTTGCGGAAGAGGGCGTCGAGCGCCTCCCGGGCGCCCATTGCTACGAGTTCTACGCCGGTTCGAATGCGTTCGCGGCGATGATGGACGAGGCGATGGGGACCTTCTTCCTGACCGACTTCCTCGCCCGCAATTTCGACCGGTTGATCGTCAAGGGGCTTGGTCTCGATCGCTATCCGGAGCTGCGCGACATGTACTTCGGCAACTACACCCGGCTGGTCTACCTGTCGCAGATCGACGATCCCGCACTGGTCAGCGCCTCGCGCCGGGCGGCCAAACGCCTCGGTCTCGAATTCGAGCATCGCCCGACCGGCTACGGAGACCTCCAGACATCCATCACCAACGCCGCAGGAGTTGCCTGACATGGCCACGCTTTCCA
>JBDTNS010000180.1:0-4732 GCA_039933675.1 Chloroflexota bacterium | reverse complement strand
GCGTCGGCGCTGGCGTACGGGCTCGACAAGAAGGGCGACGAGAAGATCGCCGTCTACGACCTGGGCGGCGGCACGTTCGACATCTCGATCCTCGAGCTCGGCGAGGGCGTCTTCGAGGTCAAGGCGACCAACGGCGACACGCACCTCGGCGGCGACGACTTCGATCAGCGCGTCATCGACTGGCTGCTCGGCGAGTTCAAGAAGGACCAGGGCATCGACCTGGCCAAGGATCAGCAGGCCCTCCAGCGCCTCAAGGAAGCGGCCGAGAAGGCGAAGATCGAGCTGAGCTCGACGGCCACGACCGAGATCAACCTGCCGTACATCACGGCTGACGCGACCGGGCCGAAGCACCTCGTCGTCTCGCTCTCGCGGGCCAAGCTCGAGGACCTCGTCGCCGACCTCGTCGAGAAGACGAAGGGGCCGGTCCTCGCCGCCATGAAGGACGCCGGTCTCAAGCCGGCCGAGATCGACGAGGTCATCCTCGTCGGGGGCATGACCCGGATGCCGGCCGTCGCCGAGGCGGTCAAGGCCATGTTCGGGGGCAAGGAGCCGCACAAGGGCGTCAACCCGGACGAGGTCGTGGCGATCGGCGCCGCGATCCAGGCCGGCGTGCTCGCCGGTGACGTCAAGGACGTCCTGCTCCTCGACGTGACGCCGCTGTCGCTCGGGATCGAGACGCTCGGCGGGGTCATGACCAAGCTGATCGAGCGCAACACGACGATCCCGACCTCGAAGTCGCAGGTCTTCTCGACCGCGAGTGACACGCAGTCGCAGGTCGAGATCCACGTCCTCCAGGGCGAGCGCGACTTCGCGGCCGACAACAAGACGCTCGGGCGGTTCATCCTCGACGGGATCCCGCCGGCTCCGCGCGGCATTCCGCAGATCGAGGTCACGTTCGACATCGATGCCAACGGGATCCTCGACGTCAAGGCCAAGGACCGCGCGACCAGCAAGGAACAGCAGGTCCGCATCACGGCTTCCTCGATGCTCGACAAGAGCGCCGTCGACCAGATGGTCCGCGACGCGCAGGAGCATGCCGAGGAGGACAAGGCACGGCGAGAAGAGGTCGAGACCCGCAACCAGGCCGAGGCCCTCTCGTTCCAGGCCGAGCGCGCGATCAACGACCTCGGCGACAAGGTCTCGTCCGAGGACAAGCTCGAAGTCGAGAACAAGATCGAGTCGCTGCGCGAGGCCCTCAAGGGCTCCGACATGGAGCCGGTCAAGGCCGGGATGAGCACGCTTGCCGAGACGCTCCAGCGCGTTTCGACGGCGGCCTACCAGGCAGCCGCGTCATCGGCCGGCGAGTCCGGCAACGGAGCCTCGGACGGGACTGAGGCGGGTGCCGAGGGGGCCGGGGCCGCCGACGGCGCCACAAGTGGCGCCGCCGACGAGGAAACGGTCGAAGGCGAGTTCAAGGAGGTCTAGGCCTCCCCGGCCGTTTCGGTCGGAACACGCTTCAGTCGCAGATCCGCGAGGGGTTCCGGTTTCGCCGGGCCCCTCGTTTCGTATTCGGGGCCTCTTGTCGCAGGCTCGAATTGACAAATCCTCGCGACCCGGGCCTTCGTCAGCGACGTCGTGCCAGATTCCCAGCGTCTGGAACATCTGTCGGAACGTTGGGTGAAAGGCGAGGATGTCGATCGATCCAGCGACAATTCGTCCTGGGTCCATCCGCGACGGCGGCGGAGAGCTCGGATGCCGAGGCCGAAGCGGACTACATCCATCGATGACGCATCGCGAGTCGGCCTTACCTGGCACGTATCCGGACCTGCCCCGAGGCTGCAGTTGGCGTTTGACCCTGGACGCCAGCGATCGGCGCGGTCTGTGCCAGCGGCGTGATCGGCGTGATCTCCCCCGTCGGCTGGACGAGGAAGATCCAGATGTCCCACGTCACGTGGCTGACGACCAACGCCCCGAGCGGCACGCCGGCCGCGTACAGCGCACACCAATGCGCGCCCGCGATCCCGGCGGCACCGAACAGGGTGAAGTTGCCGGTCACGATGTGGACGCCGCCGTAGGCCATCGCCGCCAGCGCGGCCCCCGACCAGCGACCGTAGCGGGCCATCAGGGCCTCCTGGACGAGACCGCGCCAGAAGAGCTCCTCGGCCGGGCCGATGATCGTCGCGAGCCGGGCCGCGATCTCTTCCTTGGGGCGGATTGTCCGGAGCGCGTAGATGTCGCGGATCTCCGCTTCGCCGCCCGGCACGAACCGGCGCGCGAACGCGTCGCCGACCTTGAAGGTGCCATACAGCGTCGCCGCCGATCCCAACCCCAGGGCGATCTCGCGCGGCCCGATCCGTGTCCGTCTGGCGGGTCGGCTGGCCAGCAGGGCGAGCGACCCGAGCGACAGCCCGGTCAGGGTCATCCGCTGCCAGAAGCGATCCCGCGGTCCCCGGAATGTCGCGGCGAAGGCGGCCTGCGCGGCCACCAGCCCGATCCCGAGTGCCCCCGGTGCGACGCCGCCTCGCCCCGCTCCGCGGCCGCCCCTACCCACCGGCGACCCTCGAGAGGACGAGCCCGAGCACGAGCAGCGACCCGAACGCGAGGTGGAGTCGCGCCGTCTGGAGGTCGATCATCGCGATCGCGCGCGCCTGTCCGGTGGCGCCCAGCTCGGCGGACCGGATGACCTGGGCCAGAAACGGCAACGACAGGATGGCCAGCATCGTCCACGGTGGCAGGATGTTGGCGATGACCGACAACGCAAGCACGATGTAGGCGCCCAGCACGAGCCCCACGTACCCGTAGTGCGCCCAGCGCCGGCCGATCCGGCCCGACAGGGTCGAGATCCCTGCCCGGCTGTCCTCGCGGATGTCGCGCCACTCGTTGCCGTGGAGGATCGCGGCCACGAGCAGGCCGACCGGGATCGACAGGACGAGCGCCGTCAGCGACCACTCGCCGCTCACCGCGAAGTACGCACCTTCGACCATCAGCGGACCCATCAGCAGGAAGACGATGGGCACGCCAAGGGCCCTGTTCTTGTATTCGAGCGGTGGCGCCGTGTAACCCCAGCCACCGAGCAGCCCGAGCGCCCCGAGCCCGATGATCGCCGGCCCACGCAAGGCGATCAGGTAGAGCCCCACGACGACCGCCAACGCGAACGCGACCCCGGCCATCAGCAGGGCGTCGCGCTCCTTGATCCGACCCTTGACGATGGCGTGGCTGGCGCGCGGGCTGGTGATCGTGTCGACGCCCTTCCGGACGTCGTAGACCTCGTTGACGATGTTCGTTCCGGCATGCAGGAAGACAGCACCGAACAGCGCGGCGATGAACGGCGGCCAGTCCCCCTGGCGGTCGACCCAGGCGAGGGCCGCGCCGGCCAGGACCGGGATGACCGAGGCGGTGAACGCGAACGGCCTGAGGATCTCGTAAAGTGCTCCCGCTCGCCGGCGGAGGCGATCGCCACTGGTGAGCTCGCGGTCGTCGGCCAGGGTCAGGGTGACGCGACTGGCCGGCGCCCCTGCCGCCACGATTGCGGCTGCCCGCCCCGGCTCAGCGACGGCCGCGCGCTCCGGGACGGACGCGAAGATCGCGGCGGCGGCGATCAACTCGTCGATCTGGCGGTCCTCCTGGAGGACCGGCTGGAGGAGCGGTAACTGGAGCCCCGTCTCGGTATGGAACGCCATTGCGCCGGCCGCCACATCCTCGCGGGTCCCGCACAGCATGTACGCGTCGAGGAGCTCGTCGGGGATCAGGTTGCCCGCGGTCGTGAAGTCCTCGGCTTTCCAGGCCGCGGCGATCCGGTCGCGCAGCTCCTGGTCGAAGCCGGCCCGGCGGAGGGAGACGTCCGACAGGACCGACATCATGTAGATCACGAACGGCTCGCGCTTGGCCCGGTTGAGCGCCTCGCGCCGCGTCTTGTCGACGAGCGAGAGGAGGTAGCCGGCGGTCTCGAGGTCGTGGGGATCGCGCCCGGCGCCCTCGGCCGACACGCGCAGGCGCTCCAGGATGCCGCGCAGCGATGGGATCGACTCCGCCGGGCGGGCGAGGTAGCCGTCGGCCTTCTGGCCGGCCAGCTCGACGAACGCCTTCCGGTACGCGGCGATGACGATCGGGATCCGATGGGTCGGCGGGAACATCGGCTGGATCGGTGGCAGCCCGGGCGTCGCCGACGGCAGCCGCTCGCCGGCCCACAGCGCGCGGATCTGGTCCATCGCGACCGACACGCCCTCCACCGCGCGATCCGGGTCGTACGGGATCCCCATCTGCTTGAGTCGCAACGGCAGGCCGGTGCCGAGGCCCAGCACGAAGCGGCCGGGCAGCATCTCGTCGAGCGCCGAGCCGGTCATGGCCAGCACGACCGGGTGGCGGGTGAACGGATTGGCGGCCCCGAGCGCGACCCGGAACCCGGCTTCGTCGCCGTCGTCATCCTGGGCGATCGCCATCGCGATGGCCGAGGTGAAGCTGACCCCGTCGCGCTCGAAGTAGCTGTCGTGGACCCAGACCGAATCGAGGCCCTGGTCGCGCGCCGCGCGCGCCCAGCTGACGACCTCCTCGACGTCGCCGCGGGCGGCGAGTCCAAGACCGATCCGGCGCGCCAGGGTACCCATGTTGTGAGGCTACTGCGTGAGGTTCGGTTGCGCCGGGCGCGTCAACGGACGAACAGGTGCAAGGTCGGCGCCAGCGCGCCGACGACCAGGACGATCGAGTACGCCGCCAGGAGCAGCACGCCGGCCCGAAGGTGGAGCTGGACGTTGGTGCCCATGATCGCCATCAGGCCGTACGGGTTCTCGTAGTT
>JBDTNS010000179.1:0-4747 GCA_039933675.1 Chloroflexota bacterium | reverse complement strand
TGCCGGATCCGGCAAGACCACTGTCTTCAACACCCTCACCGGGGGCCACGCCGAGACCGGTGGGTACGGTGGCGTCACGCTCAATGTCGGGGTCGTGAAGGTGCCGGACCCGCGTCTCGACGCCCTGGCCGCCATCTTCAAGCCCAAGAAGATCATTCAGGCCGACGTGACCTACGCCGACCTGCCGGCGCCCCCGCCCTCGACCGAGGGGCACATCGGCACCGAGGAGCTCCCCGCTGACCACCTCGCGCGGCTGCGCGATTCGGACGCCCTCCTTCACGTCGTCCGCGTCTTCGAGGACCCGGCCAACCCGCACCCGGCCGGGAGCGTCGACGCCGCTCGCGATCTCGAGCAGCTCGATCTCGAGTTCCTGCTCGCCGACCTGTCCATGGCGGAGCGCCGGATCGAGCGTCTCAAGACGAGTGCACGCCACGGCAACGCGGCCGAGCGCGAGGCTGCAGAGCGCGAAGACGCCGTCCTGCGCCGGATCCACGCCGGCTTGGAGAAGGGTTCGCCGATCCGCGACCTCGAGCTCGACTTCGATGACGAGAAGGCGATCCGCGGGTTCCGCTTTCTGACCCAGAAGCCGGTCCTCATCCTGCTCAACGTCGGTGAGGGCGACCTCGCGACCGCACCTGAGCTGGTCGCCCGCATCGGCGCCGGCTACGACCACCGGCATGCCATCGTCGAGGCGCTCTCGGCCAAGATCGAGATGGAGCTTGGCGAACTCGAGCCCGACGAGGCCGCGGTCTTCATGGAGGAGCTCGGGATCGCCGAGTCCGGTCTGGGCCGGGTGATTGACCTCTCGTACCGGCTGCTCGGGCTCATCTCGTTCCTGACCGCGGGTCCGGACGAGGTCCGCGCCTGGCCGATCCCCGACGGCGCCAGCGCGGTCGACGCGGCGGGCGCCATCCACACCGATCTCGCCAAGGGGTTCATTCGCGCCGAGACGGTCGGCTACGAGGATCTCCTCAGGCTCGGCTCGATGGCCGAGGCGCGCAAAGCCGGCCGGCTCCGTTCGGAGGGGAAGACCTACCAGGTCCGCGACGGCGACGTGCTCGAGATCCTGTTCAGCCGCTGATCAGTTGAGGCGGTTGCCGTTCGGGTCGAACTGCGCGACGACCGTGTTGAACGCGACACCGTCATCCAGGTCCTGCTCGGGATCGATGTCGTCGTCGTCCCCGTCTTCCTCGGCATCGGCGATGTCGACCTCGAGGTCGGCCAGGAAATTCTCGGCGTCGTCAGTCGAGATGTTGACCGAGGCGACCAGCCGGTCATCGCTGATGTGGATGAACCCGTGATCGCGTTCGAGCTCGACGGCGATCGCTTCGCTCAGCGTATCGTGGATGTAGCCGTCCTGGATTCGGCGCCGGATGGTCTGCACGAGGGCGAAGAACTCATCGGGTTCCCACTCGGATTCGCTGACCACGAGGACGTCCGCAAAGACCTCGTTGTCACCCTCATGCAGCTCGTAGAAGAACACGTCGACTCCATCGTGTGATCGGTTGCAGTGGCAGTCCGCAAGTATACGGCCGAGTCCCGGGAGGCCCGGTTCGAGGAGGGGCATGACCGCCGCGCAGATCGACGTGGTGCACATCGGTTCGGCCAGTCGCGACCTGACCGCCGACGACCCGCGCGGCTGGCGTCTCGGTGGCGGCGTCACGTATGCCGCGCTCACCACGGCACGGCTGGGCCTGCGGACGGCGGCGCTGGTCGTGGTCGATGCCGGCGCGTCGTCCGCGGACGAGCTCGACCTCCTCCGGGGCGCGGGTGTCGAGCTCGAGCTCGTCCGTCTCGCCGAGGGTCCCGTGTTCGATAATCGCGAGACGCCGACCGGCCGTGAGCAGATCTGTCACGCGGTCGGACGCCCGTTGGCAATTCCAACCCTCCCCGCGAGCTGGATAGAGGCGACCGCGTGGTCGCTCGTCCCCGTCGCAGGCGAGGTCGACGACGACTGGGTGAACGCCGTCCCCAGTGATGCGGTTCTCGCCCTCGGGTGGCAGGGGCTGCTCCGCCATCTCGTGGCGGGCGATCGCGTGGAGCGGCGTCCGCCCACACCGTCCGAGCTCGTGCGGCGCGCGGACGTGGTGGGCGTCAGCGCCCACGATCTTGCGCCCGGGATCGACATATTCGCGCTCAGCCGGTTCCTCCATCCCGGTGCGCGCCTGCTCGTGACCGATGGCCGGTCCGGCGGCACCGCGATCCGGGTCGGGGACGATGGCCCGCTTGGGAGCGTTCGCTACCTATCGGCGACGGTCCGGCGCGAGGTCGATCCAACGGGGGCCGGTGACGTCTTCCTGGCCGCTGTCCTCGCCACGGTCGTGGACCTGGGGATCGCCGGCGGAGGACGTGACGGTTTCGCCGGGCGCGGATTGGACCTGGAATTCGCGGCAATCGCCGGCGCGCTTGTGGTGGAGGGTCCGGGCCTCTCCGCTGTGCCCATGCGGGAAGCGGTCCTTGCCCGACGTGCGCGCGGCGGATTGGAGGCCTAGTTCGGCGGCGGTGCGGCCCTACGGCCCAGGCGACGGCGCAGTCGCGCAGCACGCCGCTGGAGGTCCACCTCGGTTCTCGGGTCGGGGCGACCGACGGCTCGCCGGTGCTCCACCTTGGCCATCGCGGCTTGCGTTACGGCGAGGGCCGTGACCGGATCGCGCAGCCGGTGCTCGTGGAGCTTCGCGAGTTCGATCGCGGCGACGATCGCCGTCGGTCCCGGACCGGCCGCGAGCGCCGACCAGGCTACCGCGGCATCGGGATACCGCCCGATGCGCCGGAGCAGATGGGCGCGGTCGATCGCGATCCGCTCGGACGTCCACGGCACGTCGAGCTGTGCCGTCCGTCGCATCTCTGGCGGAATCGCCAGCCGCGGCTGACGACCACCGAAGTCGGGCGTCCGGCGCAGCGACCACCACGGTTCGTCGTCGGGGACACCGCTGGTCGAGCTCCGAACCGACGCGATGGGCGTCCTCGGCGGCGCGACCACGACCCGCTCCGCCGCGGCATCGAGGCAGGCGAGTGCCTCGGCCAGTCGATGCTCGCGCGCGAACGAGCGAGCCAGCCCGGCGAGATCGCCGGCCGGTGCCATGGCACGAGCTTCCGCGTCGCCAAGGCGCTCGGCCACGTGCGCGAGCAGCCATGCGAGCGATCGGACGTCCTGGTCGTTGTGGCGGACGACCTCCGCGAGCGGCGAAGCAGGTCCGCCCTGGAGAAATCCGAGATAGCGGCCAGGGATCTCCCAACCCTCGACGTCGCCGATCCGACGCAGCCCGAGCAGCTCGGCCTCGGCCGTCCGCAGCCGCGCATCGGGCATCCGATGGCGGAAGAGGCGGCGAACCATCGGGAGGAGGTCCAGGTGACCGCCGTGTGCCGGTGGGGCACGCCGCACCATCCGGTAGCGGGCGACGAGGAGCGGCCAGTCGAACGTGCGCCCGTTGTATGTCACGAGCCAGGCCGCCGGGGGAATGGCGGCCTCAAGGGCGGTCAGCAGCGCGCATTCCTCGCCGTGGTCGGGGAGCAGCAGCTGGACCTGCCGGAAGCGGTCCGCCTCCCACCAGCCGAGGCCGATGAGAAAGGCGACGGTCCCGGCGGCGGTGGCGAGCCCGGTCGTCTCCGTGTCGAGACAGACGAGCGGGACACCCGCGGCCGGCTGACCGGGAAGACCGGCAAGCTGGACGCGATCGACCGGAAGCGGACGGCTGGCTGCCTCGCACCGAACGATGACGCCCTCGACCGTGCGGATGACCTCGCCGTCGAGCGCCGCGGCAAGGCGAACGGCGAGGTCCCCGGCGACGACCGAGGGCGGGGCAGGGGCCAGGATCCCGCGCGTCGCCGCACGGTAGCGATCGAGCCGCCGGGCGAGCGTCGCGCTGCCCTCGATCACCATCGTTGGATCACCGCGGGACCGCGGCGACCGACGCGCCGAGCTCGCCGAGGAGGCGGAGCGCCAGCGCGCGGGCGTCGACGTCGGGTTCGAGCCGCGGTCCGGTGCACGCCGGGCAGCCCGCGTCGCAGCCGCACAAGGCGATCAGATCGGCGGCTGCGGCCAGCAGGTCGGCGTGCCGCTCCCAGAGTCGAGTGCTCAGCCCGACCCCGCCGGGCACCGCTTCGTAGAGGTAGATCGTCGGTTGCTCGGAGTGTGGCGAGCGGACCTGGCTGACGAGCCCGAGGTCGCGCGGATCGACCATGAGCAGGACGCTCGCAACGGTCTGGATCGCCCGGCCGGCGCCGAACAGGGCGATGTCGAGCTCATTCCGCTTCCAGCGCGCTCGGACGTCGTCGGCGGTCAGCCAGTAGGCCGTCGTCTGCAGCTCGATCTCGGGGAGGTGGATCCGGCCCCAGCCGAGGTTCTCGTTGGTGACGAACTTGAGCTTCTTGTAGATCGTCGCCAGGCTCGCGACCATCACCTCGCCGTGGAGTCGACGACCGCCCGGGACGTCCGCCTCGGCGAAGATGTCGAGCGGCTTGAGCGTGATCGCGCGGTCCGCCTGCGTGTAGTGGTCGACATCGACCCGCCGGACGTACGCCTTGCGCTCGTCCCAGTCGAGCCGATCGACATGGAACTGGACCGACTCGTGGAGGTAGATCGCGTCCTCGTGGACGAGCGTCTGCGCGGCGAACAGGTCGACCTCACCGATGACCTTCGGTCGGTCGGGCGTCGTGTCGATGATGACGACATTCTCCTGGGCCGCCGTCCGGAGCGAGATCTCCGAGGCCGGGAAGTTCTCGCTCGACCAGTACCAGCGCCCGTCGC
>JBDTNS010000178.1:0-4763 GCA_039933675.1 Chloroflexota bacterium | reverse complement strand
CAATCCGGGTGAGCTCGGGCTTCCGTCCGATGAAGGTGGGACTCGAGACCCTGCTTGCCACATGGGGATTATGGGATGCTTGGATTCCAAGAGGCAACGGCCGGCGATCCTGGTTGTGTCCCCAGACTTGGTGCAACAGCGGGTAAGCCGGGAACGGAAACGGTCACCGCGTCATCCTCGCGTCGTTGGACTTGAGAACCCGCGCCACACGCACCGCGACCGCATCGACGAACTTATCCAGATCGTTCGGGAGGCTGCCGCTGATCTCGATCGGCAAGTCGTGGATTGAACTGAGCCGAGCCACCGACAAGTGCAGCTTGTCTGTCGAGACGTAAGAAGGATGGTGCGAAGCGAAGTGCACCGAGTTTGGGCCGGCACACGATGCTTCTATCGTGTGAACTCGCCCTCCGCGCCCACCTGGTTCCACCAGCCAATTAGCCTCCAGATGACATCTCGGCGAGCCGCTCCTTTGCGTCCTCGAACGACGGATCGGCGGCGTAGACGCGCTCGAGGTCGGCTTTGGCTTTGGCTGTCTGTCCGAGCCGGGCGTATGCGAGTGCGCGGTCGTAGCGAATAGCCGTCAGGAGAGCCGGATCGCGCCCAACAGATTTCCCCAAGGCCGCCCGGAACGCGTCCATGGCCGCGGTGTCGTCCCCCAGAGCACCGAAGGCCGCCGCCCGTAGATGAAGCGTCTCCAGATCAACGTCGGAGCCATTGACGACCCCGGTTGAGGCCTCGACGACACCGGTGTAGTCGCCGTCGGCGAACAGGAGATCGCTCAGCGACAACCGGACGATAGGGTCGGGAACGGCCGTGTGGATCTGATGGACGAGTCCGATCGCCTCGCTCAATCGCCCGGAGCTCTGGTACAGCTCTGCCAACCCGAGCGCGGCTCCGATGGCGGACATCGGCACGCTTGCGGACACCGCTTCCGTGATCCGGACTACCAGCGAGATCAACAGGCCCACATTGATCAGGTACTTCGTTTCCAGCCGATCGGGCAAGTGGTAGGTCCCCGCCACGACGCCCTCGAGGTGACCGATCGCCCGAGGTATGTCGCCTTGCGCGTTGGCGGCGAAGCCAGCGAATACGTGAGCGGATGCGACCGTCGGATCCGCGCTGAGAACCGCCTCGAATGAGGAGGCCGTCGACGCCTCATCGCCGGACAGGTACGCGAGGAGACCCGCGTGGTAGGCCTTCTCGGTACCCGAGGCGAACAGGCCGGGATGGGGAATCGCTTCGAGGACGGTTCGCGGGACGGCCGCCCCGGCAACGCGGGCATCGGCAATACCGCTCGCCGTACCTGCGCGAGACTGGCTGCCACCCACGCGCGATTGGTAGTAGAACCCGGTCCCCGGGAGACCAATCGACCTCGTGCGTCGTCCCGAAGAATGGACGCTGTAGTGGGCGCCCCGTGGTCCGAGAGTGAGCCCGAGTCCCGTCTTGGTGAGGTTGACCTTCACCCCTGGAGCCAGTTTGATGCTTCGACGGAAGCGAACGCTCATGGAGTCCCGCCCCTTTTGGTTGTTGCGTCTCGACACGGCAGCGAGGTCATCCAGCGGGCCTTAACAGCGCCGACAGGTGGGCGCTCGCGCGCGGTCAGCGGCCGCCGGCGTAGCTGAGGACTTCCATCGCGATCCCAAGCGCGAGGAGGACGATGGCGAAGACCAGGAAGGGCAGCGTCGTAACGCCCCCGCAGACATCTTCATGGCCTTGACAGGAAATCAGGGTGTTGAGCGCGCCGAAGAGGTAGACGCCGCCTAGACCGATCAGCAATCCGCCGCCCGCCGCGGCGCGGGGTCGACCCTGGGCGCCATCGCGCAGCCCAGTGACACCGATCCCGAGCCCGAGCACGGGGCCGATGACGATCAGCAGGAACAGGAATGACGTGGCGAAGGCGAGGATGACCCCGAAGACGACGCCGGCCACCGCCTGGGTACCCCATCGGTCGGCGACCCGCGTCTCAGATCCCATCGAGTCGTTCAAGCATCGATCGTCGCCACTTCTCGGTTGCCTCGACCGCGTTGAACGTGTAGAGGTGGAGCCCGACGATCCCGGCCGCGGGATCGGCCAGGACCGGCGCGAGCCCCTCGAGCAGCCCGTCGGGTCGGTAGAACCCGCCTGAGCGGATCAGCCGGGCGATGAAGCGCGTGTTCTTGACCAGGAATCGGTGCGTGTCGGCCACTCCGATCCGCGCGCTGATCGCCAGCAGCCGCTGCGGCTCCGCGACACCCGGCAGGCCGAGATGGACCGGCAGGATGATCCCTTCGGCACGCCGGGCGGCCAGCCAGGTCGAGATCGCGCCCGGATCGAAGCAGAGCTGGGTCGTCATGTAGCTGGCGAAGGCGGCCTTTGCCCGAAGCGCCTCGAGCAGCGGCGCATCGGCGATGAACGCGTGGCCTTGCGGATAGGCGGGGATCCCGATCTCGGCCAGCGGATGACCGATCTCGGCCATCGCCCGCAGGAGCGAGAGGCCATCGGGGTAGTCGCCCGGTTCCTTGGCGTCGCCACCGACGACGAAGGCCCGGTCGACGCCGGCGCCCTCGAGCCAGGCGATCAGGTCCGCCAGATGAGCGCGGTCCCGGACCATCCGCGCAGACAGATGGGGAACGGCGCGGAAGCCGAGCCCCTGGAGCTGCTCACACAGCGCGACCGTCGCCTCGATCCCCTTCGCCGGCGAGGCCGTCACCGAGACGGTCGCCCCGGCCGGCAGGAAGGCCGCCTGGTCGAGCGCGTTCTTCAAGGGGACGAACTCGAAGGTCGGGACGCGCAGCACACGGGCGAGCGCCGCCGCGCGCGACGGCGTCAGCGTGGAGCGACGGCGAAAGAGCACGAGCGATCAGACTTCGGAGTCGGGCATCGAGGCCTTGCGGCGGGCGATGTAGTCGAGCAGGGCCTCATCGACGGCGGGGTCGATCGGCGGCGCCTGGTAGTCGGCCAGCATTCGCTTCCAGATGACGTTGGCGCGCTGGGCTGCGTCGAGCGAGCCGTCCTCGACCCACTGCTCGTAGCTGTTGTTGTCGGTCACATCGCTGCGGTAGAACGCGGTCTCGAAGTTGGCGAGCGTGTGCGCGCTGCCGAGGTAGTGCGTCCCGGGCTCGTTCGAGCGGATCGCGTCGAGCGCCTGGCCGTTCTCCGACATGTCCACGCCGTCGACGAAGACGGCCATCATTCCGCACTGGTCGGCATCGAGGATGAACTTCTCGTAGCCGATCGTGAGACCACCCTCGAGCCAGCCGGCCGCGTGGAGGACGAAGTTGACGCCGCCGAGGACGGTCGGCTGCAGCGTCGCCGCGGACTCGTAGGCGGCCTGTGCGTCGGCGATCTTCGAACCGCACAGCGAGCCGCCCGATCGGAACGGAACGCCCAGCCGGCGGGCGAGGGCAGCCATCACGTAGAGCACGAGCGCGGGCTCGGGTGTCCCGAAGGTAGGCGCGCCCGACTGCATCGACATCGAGCTCGCGAAGCTGCCGAGCACGACCGGCGCCCCCGGCCGGACGAGCTGGACGAAGGTCATTCCGGCGAGCGCCTCGGCGAGGGTCTGGGCACAGACACCGGCCGCGGTGACCGGGGCCATCGCGCCGGCGAGGATGAACGGCGTCAGGAGCGTCGCCTGGTTGGCCTCCGCGTAAGCGCGTGCGGCACCGAGCATCACCGAGTCCCAGACGAGCGGCGAGTTGGCGTTTATCAGCGACAGGACGACCGCGTGGTCCTCGAGGTAGTCGGCACCGAAGGCCACGCGCGCCATCTCGACCGTGTCGCGCGCCCGCTCGGGCGCCGTCACGGAGCCCATGAACGGCTTGTCGCTGTAGCGGATGTGCGAATAGACCATGTCGAGGTGGCGCTTGTTGACCGGGACATCGACCGGCTCGCAAACCGTCCCGCCCGAGTGGTGGAGGTACGGCGAGGCGTAGGCCAGCTTCACGAAGTTGCGGAAGTCCTCGATCGTGCCGTAGCGCCGGCCGCCATCGAGATCGCGCACGAACGGGGAGCCGTAGTTCGGCGCGAAGACCGTGTGCATCCCGCCGATCTCGACGTTCCGCTCCGGGTTGCGCGCGAACTGGGTGAACTGGCGAGGAGCGCTCGCCTGGACGATCCCCCGGCACATCCCGCGCGGGAAGCGGACGCGGACGCCGTCGATGTCCGCGCCGGCATCGTGAAGGAGGCGGAGCGCGTCCGGATCGCCGCGGAACTCGATCCCGACCTCCTCGAGGATCGTGTCGGCGTTGTGCTCGAGGAGCGCCAGGCCCTCCTCGCCGAGGACCTCGAACGGGGCGAGCTTGCGGGTCAGGAACGGGACGTGCTCGGCATGGCTGGCGAGCCGGAGCGCCTGCCGGGCCGCTCGTCCCCCGCTCCGTCGCCGCTGCGGATCGTCCATCAGCCGTCCTCCCTCGTGCCGATCGCCACGCCACGCCGGCGCCGTCGTTCGTTGCGGGCCTCCGCCCCGGCACTGCCCGTCGTGGCGGCACGCTCGTGGAGCGGGACGACCGACGCGAGATGGGGAAAGGCCGCGGTCTTGTGCGGAAACGCCATCGCCTCGACGAAGTGCTCCTGGAACCGCGGCTCGACCGCGGTCTCGATCTTCTCGACGCGGCGGACGACGCCCTCGATCTCGGTCCGGGCAGCGCCAGACAGCAAGGCAATGAGCGCGCCGGTCCCTGCCGCGTTGCCGGCGGAGCGGACATGCGCGAGTTCGCAGTCGGGGATCAGCCCGAGGATCATCGCGTGGGTCGGGTCGATCTGGCTGCCGAAGGCGCCGGCCA
>JBDTNS010000177.1:0-4771 GCA_039933675.1 Chloroflexota bacterium | reverse complement strand
GCAGCAGGCGCGCGAGCGGCCCGGTGACGTTGATCGCGGCGAGCGACATCGTCCGATCGAGGATGTGGACGCGCAGCCCCCACGTATCGATCCAGTCGCGGAGCCACATCTCGGCGTTCGCGGCGCCGCCCGACGTGAACGAGAGCGCGAACCGCGTCTCGCTTTCGCGCAGGATCATCCCGTCGTCCATCACGTGGCCGCGCTCGTTGAGAAGCAGCGCGTAGCGTGATCGGCCGGGCTTGATGTCCGCGACGTGGCACGGGTAAAGACGTTCGAGGAGCTCGACCACGTCCGGCCCCGAAACGACCAGTTTGCCGAGGGTCGACACGTCGCCGATCGAGACGCCCTCGCGGACGGCCCAGTACTCGGCAACGGCATCGCCGTAGTGCCACGGCCGCCACCAGCCACCGAATCGATCCATGTGCGCCCCGAGCGCGAGATGCTCGTCATGGAGCGGCGTGCGGCGGAAGGCGTCGACGTATCCGTCCGCGGCCGCCTCGCCGAGCGTGATCTGGCGCGACGCCGGCCGCGCCGTGAACGGTTCCGGGATCTGGCCGGTCCGGCCCGCGATCCACGAGCGGACCTGCGGAAGGCAGGCGCCCCCTTGGCACGTGCCGAGGCAGGCGAGGCTCGCGCGCTTGAGCAGCTCGAGCTCGGTGAAGCCGCGATCCCAGGCGTCCGCGAGGTCGGCGACGGTCGTCCCCGAGCAGCGGCAGACGACGCCCTCGGTCGGTGGCGAGGGGAACGGGTAGTCGTCGGCGGCCGGGCCGACCGCGCGAACCGGGGCCGTGCCGGCCATCCGGACGAGGAGGTCGCGCGGGGTCCGGCCGAGGCTGAGGATGACCGTCGTGCAGGCCGTTGTCGTCTCCGTGCCGGCCTCGTCCGCGGTCACTACCGCGCGGACGCGACCGGCGTCGTCGCCGAGAAACCGAACCGCTCGCCCGGTGAGTGTCGTGCACGGCACCCCGGCGGGTCGCGTGCCGATCGCCACGGCCACGCCGAGGTCGACGCCGGCGGCGTGGAGGCGTTCCGCCGCGCGAGCCGTGAGGAGCCCCGCCAGCTCGTTCCCCGGGCAGACCGGGTGGATCTCGGCTGCACCGGTCGCGACGACGATCTCGCGCGCATGGACATGGAGCATCCCGGTCGGTGTCCGGGCGATGATCGTCGGGCCAGCGTAGACCGCGACCACCTCGTTGCCGGCGGCTGCATCGAGCAAGACAACGGAGCGCCCTGCCGCCTGGGCCGCCGCGTGTGCCGCGCGTCCATTCTCCCCGCCGCCGATCACCGCGACGTCGACCTCGAGTCGACGCAAAGCGATCTCGCGCCCGGCCGGTGGCGCCGTCAGGTCCACGGCGGCCGCAACGGGACGTGGCGGCATCTCGACCGCCGGGTGCCGGACGACGGTCAGCCCGGGCCGCGCGGCCACCTGGCACGTCCGCACGTACGCGGTCCCGTCGACCTGCGCGAGGCAGTTCCCACAGTCCCCGGAGAGACAGAGCGTCCCGCCACGGCCTGGGACCGCGCCGCCGCGCAGGATCGCGATCGCCACCGAGTCGCCGGGCGCGAAGGCGACGGGTCCCCCGTCGACGACGATCCGGCCCTCCTCGGCGGTGGGCCCCGCCGATCGATCGGTCACTGGCGCATCCGGAGACCCTGCGGATCGACGAGCGCTTCAGGCTGGATCCGCGCCGGTCGCCGCCGGCCGATGATCTCGATCTCGAAGACGCCGTCGCCCGCAAGGCCGGCGAGCTCGGCCGGGACGTAGCCAAGCGCGAGCGAGGCCTTGCCGTAGTGGCCGTACCCACCGGAGGTGACCCAGCCGGCGACCTCGTCCCCGTGCCAGATCGGCTCGTCGCCGATGACGTCCGCTGGATCGTCGGCCTCAGGCTCGACGACGAGCATGACGAGCCGTCGTTTCGGCCCACCGGCGGCCAACTCCGTCTCGTACGCGGCGCGCCCGATGAACTCGTGATCTAGCTTGACGTAGTGGTTGAGACCGGCCTCGGGGACGGTGTAGATGGGCCGGTACTCGCGGAACCACGTCCCGTAGCTCTTCTCGAGCCGGAGCGACATCAGCGCCCGGAACCCGAACAGCCGGATACCGTACTCGGCGCCCGCCGCCATCAGCCGATCGTAGAGCGCGCGCTGGTATTCCGGGGCGACCCACAGCTCGTAGCCGAGGTCGCCGCTGTAGGTCAGCCGGCCGACGCGCGCCGGGATCATCCCGAGACCGATCTCGCGGAAGTCCATGAAGCGGAGCGCCTCGCCCGAGACATCCTCGTCGGTGACCTTTGCCAGCACGTCCCGTGCGTGCGGGCCTGCGAGCGAGAGCCCGACGAGACCCAACCCCAGGACTTCGAACGAGACACTCCCGTCGGCCGGCAGGTGGTGGCGGAACCAGCGCGAATGGTGCGTCTCGGCCGCCTGCGAGCCGAACAGGAAGAAGTCCTCGTCGCCGGCCCGCGCGACCGTGAACTCCCCGACAATCCGACCGGCATCGTTGAGCATCGCGGTCAGGACGATCCGCCCGACCTTCGGCATCCGGTTCGTCAGCAACGACGAGAGCCACGCCGCGGCGCCCGGTCCGCGGACGCGGTACTTGGCGAAGTTCGAGATCTCGGTCAGGCCGACGCCCTCGCGGACCGCCGCGACCTCGCCGGCGACCTGGTCCCAGGCGTTGGAGCGTCGGAACGTGACGTCCTCGAATGGCGGGAGGCCCGGCTTCTGGAACCAGAGCGCGTGCTCGAGGCCGTACGAGGCGCCCCACACGGCATTCGCCGCGGTCAGCCGGTCGTGGATCGGCGTCGTGTGGAGCGGCCGGCCGGCCGGCAGCTCCTCGTTCGGGAAGGTGATGCGGAAGCGGCGGCGGTAGTTCTCCTGGACCTTCGCGTTCGTGTAGGCGAGCGTCGCGTAGTCGCCGTAGCGGGCGACATCCATCGCCCAGATATCCATCCCCGAATCGCCATGATCGCCGGCGATCATCCAGGTCGCGAGCGCGAGGCCGACGCCGCCGCCCTGCGACAGCCCGGCCATCACGCCGCACGCAACCCAATAGCCGCGCAAGCCGCGGATTGGCCCGACAAGCGGGTTGCCGTCAGGCGAGAAGGTGAACGGCCCGTTGACGACCCTGCGGATCCCGGTCGTCCCCATCGCCGGGTAGTGGCGGAAGGCGACCTCCAGCTCGGGCGTGATTCGGTCGAGGTCCGGCTTGAGGAGCTGCGAACCAAAATCCCATGGCGTCTGCTTTGGCGACCATGGCACGGCGGCCTGCTCGTAGGTCCCGAGCAGCATCCCGCCGCCCTCCTGGCGGATGTAGATCTCGCCCGCGAAATCGAGCGCCATCGGCATTTCCTTGCCGGTCTTCGCGAGGTTGGCGGCGACCTCGGGCATGTCCTCGGTCAGGAGGTACATGTGCTCCATGGCGAGGACCGGCAGCTCGATGCCGACCATCCGTCCGACCTCGCGCGCCCACAGTCCGCCCGCGTTGACGACGTGCTCGGCGTGGATGACGTCGCCGTTCTCGATCCGGACGTCCCACGTGCCGTCGGGACGTTGCGAGAGCCCGACGACCGGAGTGTGCTGGCGGACCTCAGCGCCGAGGAGCTGGGCGCATTTTACGTACGCCCGAGTGACCCCGCTCGGGTCGACGTGGCCCTCGACCGGGTCGTACAGCGCCCCCACGAAGTACTGCGGGTCGAGCAGCGGAAAGAGGTCCTGCGCCTCCTTGGGCGTGATCAGCTCCAGGTCCATCCCGAGATAGCGGCCGCGCGCGACCGCCATCCGCAGGAAGTCCATCCGGACCTCCGTGTCGGCGAGCATCAGCCCGCCCGGGAGGTGGATCGAGCAGTCCTGACCGGAGACGCGCTCGATCTCCTCGTACAGCTGGATCGTGTACTGCTGGAGCTTCGAGACGTTGGGGTCCCCGTTGAGCGTGTGCATCCCGCCGGCCGCATGCCAGGTCGATCCCGCCGTCAGCTCACGCCGCTCGAGGAGGATGGCGTCGGTCCAGCCCGCCTTCGTGAGGTGGTACAGGACGCTGGCGCCGACCACTCCGCCCCCGATGACGACGACCTGGGCTGATGTCTTCATGCGAATCCTTTCAGGGTCGACCGGGCGCGGCCCGTCTCAGAAGTCGGTGGCGACGCCGCCCTCGGCCTTGCGGCGCTCGACGAAGGCGGCCAGCTCGTCACGGCGCGCCTGGTCGAGCGGCGGCGGCTCGTACGCTGCGAGGAGCTCCTTCCAGATCCGGTTCGCCTTCGCCGGCGCGGTGGGCGAGCCGGCCTCCTCCCACGTCTCGTAGTTCCGCCAGTCCGAGAGCATCGGCTTGTGGAATGCGGTCCGGAAGCGTGACTGGGTGTGCTCGGCGCCGAAGAAATGCCCGCCTGGACCGACCTCGCGCATCGCGTCCAGCGCGAGCGTCTCCTCGTCGACGACGAGCGGGTCGAGGAACGCCTCGACCATCCCGAGCAGCTCGGAGTCGAGGATCACCTTCTCGTAGCCGGCGTGCAGACCGCCCTCCATCCAGCCGGCCCCGTGCATCATCAGGTTGACCCCGCCCATCACGGCGCCCCATAGCGAGAAGACCGACTCATACGCCGCCTGCGCGTCGACGGCGTTCGCCGCGGAGACGTTCGACGAGCGGTACGGCACGTTGTAGCGGCGGGCGAGCTGGCCGCCGACCATCGCGGTCCGCATGTACTCCGGGGTCCCGAATGCGGGCGCGCCCGACTGCATGTCGACATTCGAGGTGAACCCGCCGTAGACGACCGGC
>JBDTNS010000176.1:0-4779 GCA_039933675.1 Chloroflexota bacterium | reverse complement strand
TCGAGCAATTGCCGCATCGAAACGGACGGCACGGTGGCGACCTCCTGTCGGTTCATTCCTCCGCGGACCTCGTCGCCGGGGGCCGGTGGGCGGTGACGCCCTGACCGGCACCGTCCCGGTCGGAACGGTCCACGTGTGTGCTCCCCTCCCTGGCGGGCGAGGGCGTTCATCTGGCGGTTCGGGCAGACCCGAGCCGGGCGGGAGTGTAACACGGTCCTGTTGCGGACCCGGCGGTGCCTCGGCTCACATGGCGTGGCGGTGATGGCGGGTTCGGCCACCCGGTTCGACGACGATGAGATCGAAGCGCAAGGGCAGGTGCGGCAAGGAAGCGCCGTCCGGGAGCAAACCACGATCGAGCAGACCGAATGCCGCGGCCCGCACGCGCGCCCGCTTGCGATGATCGACGGTCTCCTCCGGCAACCCGAACTCGCGCCCGGCCCGCCAGCGTACCTCGACGATCACGAGCGCCGCCGGAGGACCGGGGTCGACAGCCACGAGGTCGAGCTCGTGGCGACCGACATGCACGTTCCGGGCCAGGATGCTCCAGCCTGCGTTCGCGAGCCGTTCAGCGACCTCGATCTCGGCGGCGTCACCCGCATGCTGAGCAGCGGTTCGTGCTCGTTGGTTGAGTCCAGTCGCCATCCCGGAAGCCTGCCGAGCGGCGCTCACCTGCGGCTTATTCCAGATCTTCGCCGCCGCGGTTTCTCCCCTTGACAGGGCCGCGCCCGGAGGCGTATATATCGCCAATTGCTATATCGTCCATCGTACGTATCAGCGGAGTTCACATGGAATCCAACCTCCCGGAATTCGGCCGATTCGCAGAACCATCGCTGCTCATCCTCGTGAGCCTCAGCGACGGGCCGAAGCACGGCTACGCGATCATGCAGGACGTCGAGCGTGGTACTGGACGGCCGATGGGCGCGGGCACCCTGTACGCGGCGCTGGCCCGACTGGAGGAGCGCGGCATCATCGAGGCGTTGCCTCCCGAGGATCGCCGTCGGCCCTACCGCCTGACGGCGATCGGCGCCACGAACCTCGCCGAGCAATTGCACCGCCTCTCCCGCTTCGCACAGATGGGTCTGCGCCAGCTCGGCGAAACGTCGCCGTGATCGCCTTCCTGATCCGCTGTTATCCCTCGAGCTGGCGGGCCCGCTACGGCGATGAGTTCGCGGCCCTCCTCGAGGAACGACCCGTAGGCCCATTCGACGTGGCGGACATCCTCCTGGGTGCGCTCGATGCGCGGCGTCGGTCGCGCGGGCACGCCGCAACCCTCAGTTCCGGAAGGGGTTTCACCATGTCGCTACGTATCGGCGGGATTGCCGCCATCCTCGCAGGCATCCTGTGGGCCACGAGCCTGGTGCTCGCAAGCGGGACGATTCTCGAGGTCGACGGGATTGTCACCGGTCTGCTGCTCGTGGCCGGGGCTGTCACGCTACTCGTCGCACTCGCCGGCCTCAGTGCGTTCCAGGCGAGGGCGCATCCGCTGCTGTCATGGGTCGCATTCGCCGTGCCGGCTGCCGGGGCCGTCGTGTCCCTCGTTGGGGTGGCGGGCATGACGTTTGTCGGCGATCGACCGATGGTCGGCGACCTCTCGCCGTGGTACATCTGGGTCTTCGGCACCCTTACCGTCTTTCTTGGCTCGGGCCTGTTCGCGATCGTGACGTACCGTACCGCTGCCTTGTCGCGGATCGCGGCGATCACGCTCGGAGTCGGGTCGGTGGCGGTCACGCTCGCGGTGCTGATCGGTGCCGTGGGAGGCGTTCCCGAAGCGATCGGGATCGTGCTGACTCTCGCCGGCGTCGTGTCCTTCCTCGTGGGCTGGTGCGCGCTGGGCGTCGACGCAATTCGGCTCGACCGGATCTCCGCGGCTCCCCGACCCGCCTGATCCGCTCGAGCCTGCCACGGGCGGTGGAGGATCCCGGCGCGCGCCGACGTCGGCCCTGTCCGCGCCCCGGTCCTTCGCGGCATCAGATCCGGGCGGGGCTGCCAAGCTCAAGGGATTCGAGGTCGAGGGCGTCGAGCATCGCGTCGTCGGCCATGACCGGGACGAGCTCCCGGGCCAGCAGCTCGTGCGCTTCGCTCGAGGCCGAGGGATCCGCCAGCAGGTCGAGCTCGAGCTGGTCGCCCGCGAGTGTCCGCTGCAGCGCGAGAAACGAGCGACGGTGGAAGGGAGTGAGCCCAAGGGCGCGGATCGCCATCCGGTGCTCGAGCGTCGCGTAGCCCTGGTTCCGTTCCCAACCGTAGCCCGGATACCGCGCCGCGAGACGTTCCATCATCCGGTCGCGGACGACCTTCGCGACCACGGACGCGCACGCGATCGAGTAGACCTTCGCGTCGCCGTCGACGATGTTCGAGTACGGCCCGACGTGAGCCTCGAACCCGGCGATCCGGTTGCCGTCGACAAGGACGTGATCATGCCCTCCGACCCGCGCGATCGCGCGCCGCATCGCGAGGTGGGTGGCGTGATAGATGTTGAGCTGGTCGATCTCGCGGACCGAGGCGGCACCGATGCCGACGGCGATGGCTCGGGCCCGGATGATCGGCGCGAGACGCTCGCGCTGGCCAGCCGACAGCGTCTTCGAGTCGCGCACTCCTGGGATCCGGTGACAGCCGGGCCGCATGATCACCGCGGCCGCGACGACGGCGCCGCAGGTCGGTGCCACCCCGACCTCGTCGACCCCAGCGATCCGGACGATGCCCTCGTTCCAGAGGCGGCGTTCGTGGCGAAGGGTGGGGACGATCGCGGCCATCGACGGCTAGCCTACCGGAATCGGGCCAGCCCGCCCCTGGGACCTGACCTGGCGCAGGTCGATGGCCGGGCGTGATCGGGCGCTCACCGGACGGTCAGCACGCTCGATCCTTGCGGAATAACCATGCCGCGTGCATCGGCGCGGGCACCCTGCCGACGACGGCGAGCCGGGCCGCGGCCGGCCTGGTCTCAGCTCTTGGCGCGACGCTCGCGCAGCGTCGCGGCCTTGCCGACGCGATCGCGCAGGAAGTAGAGCTGCGCGCGACGGGCGACGCCGTGTCGGACGACCTCGATCTTTTCGATACGCGGGCTGTTCACCTTGAACGTCCGCTCGACACCGACCCCGGATGCGATCCGTCGAACCGTGATGGAGCGGGTGATCCCACCGCCGCGCAGGCGCATGACGGTCCCCTCGAAGACCTGGATGCGTTCGCGGGTTCCCTCGACCACCTTGGCCGACACCTTGACGGTGTCACCGGTGGCGAGGACAGGGAGGTCGGTTCGTAGCTGGTCCTGGACAATCTCGTCGAGCACGGTCACGTGGCGGTTCCTGACTCAACTGGGCAGCCGAGGCTGCGGGCGGGCATTCGGAATGGACGCGGGCGGGCGTCGGCGGCGGAGTATAGCACGACCTCGCGCTCGGTCAGTCCTTCGCCTCGAGGTCCGGCCGCCGGAGCCGGGTCCGCTCGAGCGCCTGGTCGTGCCGCCACCGGGCGACGGCGCCATGGTCGCCCGAGGTGAGGATCGATGGCACGCTCACCCCGCGGAAGACCGCCGGTCGGGTGTACTGCGGGTATTCGAGAAGCCCGTCGGAAAACGACTCCTCGACGGTCGAGGCCTCCTCGATGGCGCCCGGGAGGAGCCGCATGACGGCATCGATGACGACGAGGGCGGGCAGCTCGCCACCGGTCAGCACGTAATCTCCGATGGAAAGCTCGAGGTCGACGAGCGAGCGGATCCGCTCATCGACGCCTTCGTAGCGAGGACAGATGAAGACGAGATGCGATCTCGTGGCGAGGGCCACGGCGCGCGCCTGGCGGAAGACCTCGCCGACCGGGTCGAGAAGGATGACCGTCGAATCGGGCCGCCGAAGCGCATCGAGCGCGGCCGCGACCGGCTCGGGGCGCAGGATCATCCCCGCTCCCCCGCCGTACGGCGCGTCATCGACGGACCGGTGACGACCGATCCCCCAGGTGCGCATGTCGTGGATCCGGATCTCGGCGAGGCCCTGTTCCTGGATCCGCGAAGGGATGCTCTCGGCGAGCGGCCCGTGGAGCATCGCCGGGAAGAGCGTCAGGATGTCGATCTCGAGGGTCATGGCTCGGAGGCGGATTCGGGTTTCGACTCCGGCTTGGAGCCCTCGACCGCAGCGGCCGGGGCGTCGGGCGCCGCATCCGGCTGGGCATCCCCCTTGGGAACTCGCGCGCGTCGTCGCGGCGCCTTTGGCCGGGCCGGGTCGGGGTCGTGCGAGCGGCGCAGCCGGAGGTCGAGCGATTCCGCGTCGACGACGATCTCGCCGCGACGCGGTGCGAAGACCCGGATGAAGGCCCGCACGGCAGGCAGGTCGAAGCTGCCGTACGGTCCGTCCTCGACGGTGAACACCTCGGTCTCCCCGATCCGGTAGATGTCCTTGACGGTGCCGAGCTCGGCGCCATCGATGCCGCGAGCCGCGCAGCCGATGACTTCGTGCCAGTAATACCTTCCGCGGGCAAGGTCCTCGTCGGGCCGGACAACCGATTCGAGATAGGCGCCGCGCAGTTTGTCGGCGACATCGCGCGAGCCGACCTCACGGAACCGGATCCGCCAGCCCGGCCCGTCGGCGATCGCCTCGGCCGACGCGATGGTCAGCGGCCGGTCGTCACCCTCCCGGAAGAGCACCGCTCCGGCGACGAACCGCTGCTCCGGGCGATCGGTCAGGACCTCCGCTCGGACCGCACCGTTGAGCCCGTGGACGCCCCGGACGAGGGCGACCACGAGCCGCTCGTCGACGCTCAGAGGATCTCGAGCTGGACCGGCTCGCCGTCGCGGGC
>JBDTNS010000175.1:0-4786 GCA_039933675.1 Chloroflexota bacterium | reverse complement strand
CGACCTCGACGACGCACATCCGGCAGGCGCCGAAGCCCGGCAGCTTGGGCTCGTAACAGAGCGTCGGGATCTCGATCCCGTTATCGCGACAGACCTCGAGGATCGTCTGGCCCACGAAGCCCTCGACGACGCGACCGTCGACCTCGATCCGGATGCGCGCGGCGGATTGCGGTCGCTGCGGCGACTGCGTCTCGAGGAATCGCTCGGCACGCGATTCCGGCTCGATCGCGGGGCGGCTGTCGGGGCGCGTGATCAGGTCAGCCATGGTCGCCTTATGAGATCGCACCGGCTGCCACCGCGATGGGGTGGCAGACGCCGGCAGGGCAGGCACTGCGAAGGATGTGCTCGTCCAGCTCGGAGCGGAAGTATCGCATCCCGCTGGCGAGCGGGAGGGTCGTCAGGCGCTCGTGGTCGCACAGGGCGGACGCGACGATGTCGGCCGACAGGTCCTCGAGGAGGGTCGGGTCGGTCGGGCGCGGTCGTCCCTCGACGACGCGATCGGCGATCTCGACGAGCCGCCGCGTCCCGATGCGGCACGGGATCGTCTTGCCACACGCCTCGCCGGCGCAGAACCGCGTCAGGATCCGGGCCAGGTCGACGACGCAGGCGCGGTCATCGGCAACGACCACGGAACCCGAGCCGACGTGGGCGCCGGCCGTGCGCATGGCCTCGAACGTGTACGGGGTGTCGAGGAGCTCAGGGGGGAGGAGGCCGCCCGATGGTCCGCCGACGAGGATCGCCTTGATCGTGCGGCCGGCCGGCAGATCGCCGGCCAGCGCGATCACCTCGCGCAGCGGCGTTCCGAGCGGCACTTCGGCGATGCCGTTTCCGGCCGGCGTCCGAAGCTGGACCAGGATCGTCCCCGGGCTGGCCGGGTCGCCGATCGCGGCGAACGCCGGCGCCCCGTTGCGGATGATCCACGGGACGATCGCGATTGTCTGGACGTTGTGGACGACGGTCGGCATGTCGAACAGGCCGCGCTCGGCCGGATGCGGGGGGCGCTGCTCGGGCTGGCCGCGCTTCCCCTCGAGCGCCTTGAGCAGGACGGTTTCCTCGCCGAGCATGTACGCGCCCTGGACGGGACGGACGACGACCGAGATGTCATGGCCCGAGCCGAAGACGTCGAACCCGAGGAAGCCTGCCTCCTCCGCGGCACCGATCGCCGCCTCGAGGCCGCGGATCGCGTCGGCGGCATCCGCCCGAACCGCGATGATCGCCTCGCCCGCGCCGATGGTGAAGGCCGCGATCGCTGCGCCTTCGATGACCGCGAACGGGTCGCGCTCCAGCACGTGGCGGTCCGTGCCACTCGCCGGGTCCGCGCCGTAGCCGTTGACGACGACATATCGCCGCGACGCGGGGGTCCCAGCGGCGGTCCGCCATTTGACCGCGGCCGGGAAGCCGGCGCCGCCTCGGCCACGCAACCCGGCGGCCGCCAGCGTGGCGATGGTCGCGGTCGAACCGAGGTCCCGGATGACGCGGCGCAGGCCGTCGAAGGCACCGAGGCGCGTCGCCGAATCGAGATCGGTCGGATCGGGCGCCGCGGCCCGCTCGAGGATGATCTTCGGCCAGATCGCCGGGATCTGGAGCACGTCGACCATCGCGGCTACGCCCTCGCCTGCGGCCGCGACCGCTGCTGCGACTGACCGGCCGCACCGTCGAGGGCCGCCCCGAGAGCCTTGAGGTAGCTCGCCTCCGGGGGCCGATGCGCGTCGACGGCGGCGACCTGGCCGGTCGCCTCGATCGGTTCGAACCGGAGGTGCGAGTAGAAGCTCGCGGTGCCATAGATCATCGCGTACCACGCCCCGGTCCGCTGGCTGATCCGCTTGAGTGCCGCGACCGGGAGGTACCCGTAGGCCTCCTGGGTCGCCTCGAGGATCGAGAGCATGTGCGCCGGGTCATGGTCGAACTCGTCGAGGATCGAATCGAGCGCGGCGAGATCGACCGCCGCGAACGGGCGGTAGGCGGGATCGGGGACCGGACGGCCCGATCGGCGCAGCGCGGATTCCTCGCGCCGCTCGCCATACGTCTCCGAGGGGCCCCAGTGAACGTGGAACCGGCCGCGGGTATCCATTCCGCCCATGTCGATGCACTCGATCGGACAGGCCTGGGCGCACTGGAAGCAGGTTTCGCACTTGATCGTGCCCCATTCGTCGTACAGCAGCTGGAGGCGCCCGCGGAACTTGGGTGCGATCTCGTACCGCTCCTCGGGGTACTTGACGGTCACCTTCGGTTCGAAGAAGCGACGCAGCGTCAGCGCCATCCCCTTGGCGATGCCGAGGCCGGGGACGAAGCTCACGACCCACCCCGAACAGTCTTGAATATGACGATGGCCGCCGCTGTGACGAACAGGTTCAGGAGGGCTGCGGGCAGCATCCACTTCCAGGCGAAGTCCATCAACTGGTCGATCCGCACTCGCGGGAGGGTGCCGCGCATCCACACGAAGGTGAAGACGAACGCGTACGTCTTGCCGAGGAACCAGAGCAGGCCGGCGACCCAGTCGAGCCCGATGTACAGCCAGGCAGCGACCACGGCGACGATGAACAAGTTGGCGAGCAGGAACCCGCCGATCAGCGCCTGCCAACCCTTGATTCGCGAGCTGACGATCCAGATCGGCGCGGCGAATGCGAGCGTCAGGATGAGCGGCACGACGGCGACGAGGATCAGCAGCTCGATCCCGAGCGCCCCCGGATCGAGCGACAGCTCGATCGGCCACGGCCACGGGAACGGCGCGTTCCAGCCCCCGAAGAAGAGGGTCACGGTGAGCGCCGAGATGATGAAGACGTTGACGTACTCGGCGAAGAAGAAGAACCCGAAGCGCATCCCCGAGTATTCGGTCGCGAAGCCGGCAACGATCTCCGAATCGGCCTCGGTCAGGTCGAACGGGGTGCGGTTCGCCTCGGCGGTTGCGGCGATGAAGAAGATGAGAACCGCGAGGGGCTGACGGAATACGTACCAGTCGAAGAACCAGCCCGACTGGTTCAGGACGATCTGGTTGAGGCTCATCGTTCCCGCGAGGAGGATCAGCCCGACCACGGACAGCGTCAGCGGGATCTCATAACTGATGATCTGGGCCGCCGAGCGGAGGCCGCCGAGCAGAGAGTACTTGTTGTAGCTCGACCAGCCGGCCATCAGCAGACCGACGACCGAGAGACCGCCGATCGAGAAGAAATAGAGCAGCCCGAGGTTCAGGTCCTGGCCGAAGAGACCCGGTGCGAACGGGATCACGAGGAGCGTCATGACGCTCGCGAGATAGGTCACGACCGGGGCCCAGGTGAAGACCAGGGGATCGGCGCCGGTCGGCGTGAAGTCCTCCTTCATGAGGACCTTGAGCCCGTGGACCACCGACAGGAGCGACCCGAACGGACCGACGCGATCTGGTCCGATCCGGAGGTTCATGAACGCGATCACCTTCATCTCCATGAAGATGATCAGGAAGGCCGTCGGGATGGTCATCAGCAGCACGATCGTGACCGCCACCACGAACCGGACGATCGGCAGGTTGGCGGCCAGGATGTCGAGGATCGGCCCGCCAAGCACCGCGATGACGATGACGAGCCCAATCGTCAGCACGAGCAACAGCGGTACGACCGTGAAGACGACCTTGCCCGGCAGGGTCAAGCGGCTCCACGTTTTTCCGACGACGGTCATTTGTCGACGCCGCCCATGATCGGATCAAGACTCGCCATGATGGCCATGGTGTCGGCGATCAGGTGGCCGGGCATCATCAGGGCAATCGACTGGAGGTGGATGAACGAGGGGTCGTGGATCCGCATCCGGAACGGCTGGTCCGTGCCGTCGCTGATCGCATAGGTCGAGTACTGACCGCGCGGTCCTTCGACCGCGGCATACGCCCGTCCCGGCCGTGGGCGAAGGAGACGGGGCAGCTTGGCCATGACCGGTCCGTCGGGCATGTTGTGGAGGCACTGGTCGATGATCCGCAGGCTCTGCTTGATTTCATCCATGCGCAGCAGGTAGCGCGCCAGGCAGTCGCCTTCGGAGCGGGTCGGGATGTCGAACTCGAGCTCAGGGAAGACGCTGTATGGGTGCGCCCGGCGGATGTCGAATGGCACACCGGTCGCCCGCAGGTTCGGTCCGGTCATGACCATCCGGAGCGCCGTCGCGGTGTCGATCGTCCCCAGCCCGCGCATCCGGCGGACGAAGATCTCGTTCTCGTTGAGCAGCGCGTTGCCCGAGTCGATCTGCTCGGTCGCCTTGCTCATCCACTCGCCGAGCCGGCTCATGAAGTCGTGGTTGAGGTCGCCGTTGACGCCGCCGATCCGGAAGTAGTTGAACAGCATCCGCTGCCCGGTCAGCGAGGCGAGCATCTCGACGATCTCGTCGCGCTCGATGAACGACCACAGGATCGGCGTCAGCCCGCCCAGGTCGAGCGCCATCCAGCCGAGGAAGAGGGCGTGGCTGGCGATCCGATTGAGCTCGGACGAGAGGACCCGGATGTACTCGGCCCGGCGGGGGACCTCGACGTCCATCAGCTTCTCGAAGGCGAGCACCGGCGCCCACTCATTGAACAGCGAGCTGACGTACTCGAGCGGATCCGTGTAGCAGATCGCCTGGTGGTAGTCCGAGTTCTCGCACAGCTTCTCGACCCCGCGATGGAGGTAGCCGAGGACCGGGTCGAGGTCGACGACCTTCTCGCCATCGAGCTTGAGGACGACCCGCAGCACGCCGTGCGTCGACGGATGCTGGGGTCCCATGTTGATGAACATCTCGCCATCGCCGAGCGTGTAGAACTCGGCCTCGCGCTCGGTCCGCGGCGGGTACGGCGGGA
>JBDTNS010000174.1:0-4808 GCA_039933675.1 Chloroflexota bacterium | reverse complement strand
GGGCGATCGGATCCGCACCGGGTTCCAGCCAGGGCCTCGAGGCGAGCACCGTTCCGGGCACGTCTCCGGCCCCAACGCGGATCATCCGAGTCAGGATGGCTTCCATCGATCTGACCAACGGCTGATCCTCTCACGTGACCGTTCGAGCCAGTCTACGCGCCGGGCATTGAGCTCGGTCGTCGCTGACGACCTCCCGGACGACGCTCGCGCAGGCGGTATACAACGGGTCATAGTCCGAGGCGAGGAGTTCGTCAGCGTGCGGCTGATGGCTCGGGCCTACGCCCACGGCCTGGCACTCGCCCTGTCGGAGGAGGTCTCGGTCCCGGCCATTCCTGCGTGCGGACGGCGTCGTAGAACATGGCATTGGCGCGCCCCACAGTGTCTGAGTCCAGGACATAGGTGACACTCCTGATAGGTGACTGGTGAGTCGGGACATGGGCGACAGTCCGGTGCATGTCGAAACACCGGGTGGCCGTCGTCAAGGTCGTCTCATCGCAGTCATCCATCACCGCCGCGGCGGCCGAGTACGGGATCAGCCGGGGCAGCTGCAGCGGCCCCTGCGTCGGTACCGGGAGGGCGGACTCGAGGCCGTCGATCCACGCTCCCGCCGGCCGCGTACCAGTCCAGGGCCGCGATGAGTGGCTGGCCGCGGCGCGGCGGCTGGCATGAGAGCTCGCGCTCCCGTCCTACGCGCCACGGACCGCGAGGTCGGTGTCGTCGCTGCGGTCCTCGAGTCCGGGTCGGAGAAGGCGGCCGCCCACCGCCTCGGCCTGTCGCACTCGACCGTCAAGCACCACGTGGCGAACGCGCGGTCCAAGGTTGGGGCGGAGACGACGGCGCAGCTCGTGTGGATCCTCGCTCCACGTCTGCCCGAACCGGCGGACTTGGCCCAAACGGACGAGTAGGTCAGAGACTTGCCCGACGACCACGGCTCTCGAGTGCCGTGAGGATATCGCCGGGTCGAGCTCGTTCATCGACACGCCGAGCCCGGAAGGCGTAGACGATCGTTCCCGAGGCGTCGACGATCAGAGCGCTCGGCATCGCGATCTCCCCAGCCGGCGCCCGGATCAGGAGGCGGTCATACCACGGGGCACCGCGCCGGTCGCGCGCGCCGATCGCGTCGAGGACCGCCACCGGGAAGCTGCAGACGATCGTGATCCCAGTACCGACGTACTCCTGCATGCCGGCGGCCTGCGCCGGCGGATCGACCGACGCAGCGAAGGTCGTGAGGCCCGCAGATGCCAGACGCTCGTGATCGCCGTGTAGCTCGTCGAACATGGCCCGGGTCGATGGACACCACCAGCCGCGGTAGGAGCAGTGCCGGGGCCCGGGCGACGACCTCCAGATCGGTGATCGGTGTCCCGTCCGGGCGCAGCGCGGCAAATGAAGGGAGGCGGTCGCCGAGCCGGATGTTCAGCTGCGCTGATCCGATGAGGGTCAGTTCACGCCGGGTCAGTGGGAACCAGGCGAGGCCAAGCCCGATGGCGATCCATGCCGGCAGCGGCGGCTCTCCGACGACCAGCCCGACCATCGCGAGGCCGATCCCGACAAGGATCACGGCATGGAACAGCCACGTGCGGTAGGTGAACCGCCGCAGCACGAACAGCATGGCCAGGTAGCCGCCGTAGCCGAGGACGACCAGGAACATTCCGAGGACCGCCATGCCTCATGCCTCTCGTTATGGTCAAGTTGCCAGCCCGCCGAATGGAACGACCCGCTGAACCGCTTGGCCGCGTGTCCCGACGACCGAGGGCGTCATCTATACGGAACCGCGGCGGCATTGGTGCTCGCAGCGCATGACCCGACGTCCCTCCAGCATACCGCGAGGCGCACAGCGGACCGCGAAGTCGGCGTGGTCGCTGCCATCCTCGCGGCCGGGTCGGAGAAGGGGGCCGCGCACCGCTTGGGACTGTCGCACTCGACGTTGAAGCACCACCTGGCGAACGCCCGGTCCAAGGTCGGAGACGACGGCGCAGCTCGTGTGGATCCTGGCCTCGAGGCTGCCGGTACCCGGAGGGGCTGACCAATGTGGACGAATTGGGACTGCAAAGACTATGTCGGCCGACCGGGTGGCACGATGACGCCCAGCTGCAACATCGCGACCAGGTCCTCGCGGTTGGCCCAGTGCTCGGCGAGCTTCCCGTCGGTGATGCGGAACCAGTGGCTCTGCTGGCTCGTGAAGGTGCGGCCGGTCGGTGGCATCATGCCGTTCAGCGGTCCCAGGTTCGTCCCGGTAGAGGTGATCCGAGCGGCAACGATCTCACCATCGGCGACAAGCTCGTCGATGGTCATCTGAACGTCCGGAAACTGCGCGACGAGCCATTCGGCGGTCTCCCGCAGGTGCGCCGGGCCGTTGACCCGCCCGGGGGCTTGCCGCCCGAACGGTGCGATCGCGTGCTCCACGTACGCATCGGCTGCCAGCTCCGAGCAGGCGTCGAGGTCCTGCCGGTTGAAGACGTCGACCCAGCGACGGACGAGATCCTTGTTCGCATTCACGTTGTACTCACCTCCACGGGAACCTTGCTGTCCAGCGATTCGTCGCGGGCCGACGCCTACGAGGCCGCAGCCCGCTCCGGGATGGCTCCGAGCTGCTGCCGGAGGCCCAGGCGGTCCTGAATGGCCCAAGTCTCGACCTCGCGGCCATCGCGGTAGCGAACGAGATGGATGCTTCGGAAAGCAATCTCGCGGCCAGTCGGCGGGATGCCCATGAATGGACCGGTGTGGCGCGCGTGCAACGTCGCGTGAATGACCACCATGTCGCCCTCCTCGATGACGTGGTGGACCTCGTAGTGCTGGTCACTGAACGCAGCCTGAAGCATTGCGATGGTGTCCCGAATGCCTTCGCGGCCCTGCGCCGCGCCAGGCGGCGTGTCGTGGTTGATGCAGTCGGGATCGATGACGGCGATGAGGGCATCGACGTCACCCGCGGGAAGCATCTGCTCCCAGGTTCGCCGGGTCAGGTCCTTGAGATCGATCATGTCGGGCCGCTTCCGCTACGATGATGGAACCACCATGTATTGATGTATGGTGCATTCTCTCCAAATGACACGAGACGTCAAGCCCCGACGCAAATACGAGTCGGCCCACCGCCGGACGCAAGCCGCGACCACGCGCCGCACGATCGTCGCTGCCGCGGGCAGCCTGTTCGAGACCCGGGGTTACGCGGGCACCACGATGTCCGAGGTCGCCTCAGCGGCGGGGGTCGTGGTGGAGACGGTCTATCGCGCGTATGGCTCGAAGGCGGCGCTCTTCACGGCGGTGGTCGAGGCCGCGCTCGCCGGCGGGATCGAGCGGGCCGAGGTGCCCGTCGAGCAGCGGTCGGCCATCGCGGCGATCATCGCCCAGCCCGACCCACGCCGCCAGGTCGAGCTCTACGCCGCGACGCAGCCGGGGATCCATCGGCGCGCGGGCCCGGTGCTGCGAGCTGTTCGTGACGCGGCCGCGCTCGACTCGGAGGTTGCCCGCGTGTGGTCCGGATTGGAGGCCCAGCGGTTCGCGGGCCAGCGGCGCTTCACCGACCGGCTCGCGGCGCGCGGCGCTCTCCGGGACGACGTGGACGCGGACGGCGCCGCGGACATGCTCTTCGCCCTCACGTCCCTGGCGTTGCACGACATCCTGGTGGTCGAGCGCTCGTGGTCTCCCGACCGGTATCAGGAGTTGCTCACCTCGTCGCTGATTCGAGCCCTCCTCCCCATTGACGTCTCGCGCGTGCCGGAGCCGGAGGGCCCGGCAGAAGCGGACGAGTAGCGGTCAGCTGCAGGGGTGTTGACCCATACGCCGTGCTGGCGAACGAGGCGACGAGACGCTGGCCCGGTCACGTGTTGTCACGCCGACGGAGATCGCTTCAGTGCCGGTTCGCTCGAGGATCCGCTTGACGTTGTCGACCTCGGCGGCGCGCTCGCGCCACGAGAGCGGGTAGGTCAGGATCCACCACCCACGCAGGCGCAGGCTGAATGTTCGGGTCAGGCGTGTCCGCTCGTCGTCGATGGGTGCCATCACGTAGGCGACACGAGTCCCCGTGATCGGCCCAGAGGTGAAACGGAACGCAAACATCCGAGGTGGCTCGAATGTCGTGAGCGCGTGCTGTCAGTGAAGCTGACTTCGATCGCCGAGCAGGTGGGCCTGCCCTTGCTCCTGCCCGAGAACGTGATTGCGGAGTGGGCAATGGCGCGCCCGACAGGATTCGGACCTGCGACCTTCGGCTTCGGAGGCCGACGCTCTATCCACTGAGCTACAGGCGCGCGAGGCGACAGGATACCGCGACCCGCCCCTCATCGAACGCGTGCGTGGTCATGACCGTCGGATCCGCCTTGAGATGACGACGGCGCACCAGGTCGAGCGGGACGCCGGTCGAGCCCGGGACGCGACCCCGGCCGGTCAGATATACACCTCGACGAGGTTTTCGTCACGATCCAGCGACTCGCGAAAGACGTGTTTCGGGACGTGCAGGCCACCTCGCCGGTAGGGGTTGTCGGCGGACGTGGTGCCGGATAGCGGCCGGTCGTTGACCCGGACGTCACGTGGGCCGAAGCCGTCGCCCGACACGTGGTACAGGTAGCGGACGCGCTGTCCGTCGTAGGCGCTATCGAAGGTCAGGCCGTTGGCGCATCGCGGCAGGACCGGGTCGATGACCACGTCGTCGAAATAGGTCCGTAGGCCGAGCACGTTCGAGATCACCTGGTTGATGAAGATGCCGGGCCCGCTCGAATACACGCGCCAGCCGCCCTTGACCCCGACCCGGCCGGTCCTGACGCGGCCGAACAGACGGCTCGCCTCCGCGCGGTTTGCGAAGGCGGCATCCGAGCTGC
>JBDTNS010000173.1:0-4821 GCA_039933675.1 Chloroflexota bacterium | reverse complement strand
AGGCCGGCCGCCATCAGGGTCCCGTCAGTCGTGCGCCGAGCGCGGTTGCCAGGGCAGCGGCGAAGACCATCGCCGCCGCTTCGACCGACACGGCGGGTGTTCGCGCGGCGGCCGTTCCGGGATGCCGTTCGAGCTCCGCGGCGATCGAGGTCGAGGCGACGCCGGGCATCCCGCACGGGTCGATCAGCTCGAAGTCGGCAAGGTCGACCGTCACGTTGAGCGCGATGCCGTGATAGCTGACCCCGCGTTCGATGCGGAGCCCGAGCGCGCCGATCTTGCGTGGATCAGTGCCGTCCGGATCGCACCAGCAACCCGGATGACCGTCGCGGCGGGCCGCCTCGACGCCGAACGCCGCGCAGGTCGCGACGAGCGCCGCCTCAAGCGCCCGGACGAGTGGCCGGACCATCAGCCCGCGATCCGAGAGCGCGATGATCGGGTAGGCCACGAGCTGGCCGGGACCGTGGTAGGTCACCTCGCCGCCCCGCTCGATCCTGACGACCTCGATCCCCCGCTCGGCGAGCGTCGCGGGGTCCGCACGGATGTGGGCCGGGTCCGCCGTGCGTCCCAGCGTGAGCACGCTCGGATGCTCGAGCAGGAGGAGACGATCGCCGATGCGCCCCTCGGCCCGATCGGCGACAAGGCATTTCTGCAGCGCGAGGGCCTCGTGATAGTCGACCCGCCCCAGCCAGGACGCGGCGATCGGCCCATCCGAAGGGGTCGACCCGCCCCGCCCAGGAGCCAGCGTCTCGATCACCACGAGGGCACGATAGCAGGGCAGGCTCGCCAACCCGTCAGGGGCCGGTCATGGCCGCGCGCGCCGCGTGGGCCTGGCTCCCGATCGTCGCGCCGAGGCCGAATGACGTGATCGCCACCAGGCTGCCGAGGCCCACGATGAGCGCCACGGCGAACCCGATCGCCAGCGGTCGCCAGCTCGTCTCACGCAGCTCGCCGACGTGGATCGACATCCCGACGGCCGCCAGGGCAACGAGGATCAGGGTTCGGGCGATCGCGTCGAGTGTCACCGCCTCGCCGGCGTCGATCACGCCGACCGTTCGAAGCGCCGCGAGGGCCAGGAAGCCGAGCACGAAGAGCGGCACAGCACGACGCAGCCCTCGGGCGGGTGCGGCCGCCTCGTGCCGGGCAGCCCAGACGGCGGCGATGAGGAGGAGGAGTGGCGCCATCAGCGCGTTGCGGATGAGCTTCACGACCGTCGCGACATCGAGGGCTCCCGGGCCGTAGGCCGCGCTCGTGGCGATCACCTGGCTCGTGTCATGGACGGCGACACCGCTCCACAACCCGAACGTGGACTGCGACAGGTCGAGGACGCGGCCGAGCGCGGGATAGAGGAAGACCGCCAGCGTCCCGAACAGCGTGATCGTCGCGACCGCGTAGGCGACCTCGCGGGCGCGGGCACCGATGACCGGCGCCGTGGCGACGATGGCCGTATTGCCGCAGACCGCCGAGCCGACCGCGATCAGGACGGCCAGCCGGCCCTCGACTCGCACGAGGCGAGCGGCGACCAGGACGATCGCGAAGGAGATGGCCATCGTGACCACGACGAGGCCGGCGGCCGGGACGCCGATCCTCGCGATCTCGGCGAGGCTGAGTCGGGCGCCGAGCAGGATGATCCCGAGGCGCAGGACTCGCTGCGAGGCGAAAGCCAGTCCGGGCGCGAGCGGCCCGATGCGCGGACCGGCCACGGCGGCGACCACGATCCCGAAGAGCAGTGCGATCGAGACCTCGGCGACGATCGAGGGAAGGACGCCGGTGACGAGACGCGCCACTGCCGCGACGGCGATCGCTGCGAGCAGGCCGGGCACGACCGATCGCGCCCACGGCGCGGTCGCCTCGAGGCGAGTCAGGAGGGAGCGAGTCGCGGCGTCAACGCGCGCCGCGCGTCGGGCTCGAACTCCGGTTCGGGTTCGATCACCAGAGTCGGATGGACGTCGTAGGGCTCGAAGGTGAAGCCGCCGGCCTCGAGCCGGCGAACGCGGTGGAATTCAAGGGCGTATTCGGCGTAGGCCTCGTGGGTCAGCGCCACGGCCTCCATGTGGGCCGGGCGACCGGCGGCGGCGCGAGCCTCGGCCCGGCTGTCCCACAGGCAGAACGACATGCAGCGCCCGTCGTGCTGGGTCGGACCCTTCAAGTAGTGGACGAAGCCGGGAGCGTCCATCGCCTCCGTGTGGGCCCATTCGTCGTAGGCGGTCAGCCGGCCTTCGTCCGCGTCCGCGTGGCGGAGCGAGCGAAACGCGACCATGTACCACTCACCGGGATCGACGGCGTCGAGGCAGGCATCCCACGTGAAGGCGTCGCCCACGGACAGCATCGCGTACCGGTCCGAGGCCGGCTCGAGACGGTCGAAATTCGGGAGCCTGTGACCCAGCATCGGCGACACAATAGCGAATGGATCGGCAGTTGTCACCCTATGAGACAACGACCTTCCACGATGCGAGACGAAAGTACTACTGGAGCCGATCCTCGGCGAGCTCGGCGTTGATCGCGCGGGCCGCCTCCTGGAGCAGGCGTCCGGCCCTCCCTCGCCAGGCGTCGTCGCAGCGGAATTCGGGACCGAGCACGGCGATCGCGCCGACGATTCCGTCCTCGCGAAAGAGGGGCGCCGCCATCGCGACCGAGCCCTCGATGAGTTCTCCGACGCTCACCGCGATCCCGCTCATGACGATCCTGCCGAGACCCTCCCGAAGCTCGGTCTCGGTCGGGGTCTGCGACGTGATGCGGAGCAGGCCCTGGGCGAGGACCTCGTCGACGACCTCAGCAGGGGCGAAGGCGAGCAATGCGCGTCCGGGCGCCCCCGCGTAGAGCGGCGACATCGTCCCGGGTGCGAGCGTCACCCTGAGCGGGGCGTCGCTCTCGACCTGGTGGAGGCAGACCGACGAGAGCCCGATGCGCCGGACCACGTTCGCGGTTTCCCCTGTCTCCTCGGCCAGCATGCGGAGCGCCGCGTCGGCATGGCGGATGAGCCGTTCACTGCTGACGTTTGCGCCGGTCCCGATCAGCAACTTGGGGCCAAGCCGGAAGAGTCCGCCGTTGCGATCGACGAACCCGAAGTCGCCGAGCGTTCGCAGGTAGCGGTAGACGGTGGAGAGCGGCATCTCGAGCAGCGAGCTGAGCTCGTCGGCACGGACCTCCCCGCGATCGGAGACGGTCAGCAGGAGGCGCAGGCCGCGAGCGAACGACGTGTCCTCGGCCGCCTCCTCGGGCGGACGATCGCGTGCGGTCGTCATGGAGGCCAACTCCCACAGATTCTCACGCCGCGGGAATCGGTCCCGGGCAGAGATGGTAGCACCGGGCTCGCTATCCGACCCGCGCGACGCATCGAAGGCGAACCGCCAGACTGGGCGCGATGACCGACGATCTGACACGGCTGCCGCGGCCGGCCGCGGTCCTGTTCGACCTCGACGGCACGCTCGTCGACAGCGTCGAGACACGGATTTCGGCGTGGGTGCAGGCACTCGCCGAGGCGGGCCTGCCGACTTCGCGGGAGCGGCTTGCACCGCTCATCGGCGTCGATGGCAAGCGGCTCGTCGCCGAGATCGCGGCACTCGCCGGGACGGTCCTTGATGCGGACCGACCCGAGGAGATCGACAAGCGGTCGGGCGAGATCTACGAGCGACTCAACGTCGCACCGCAGCCACTCCCCGGCGTGCGCGAGGCGATCGCCGCGATCGAGGGAGCCGACGTGGCTTGGGCGATCGCGACCTCGAGCCGCAAGGCCCAGGTGACAACCTCCGTCGCCGCGCTCGGGCTCGATCGCGAACCGACCATCGTCGATGCCAGCCACGTCAAGCACGCCAAGCCCGAGCCGGACCTCCTGCTGCTCGCGGCCAAGCAGCTCGACGTCGAGCCCGCGCGTTGCTGGTACGTCGGCGACGCGACATGGGACATGGTGGCGGCCGTGGCGGCGGGTATGATCCCGATCGGCGTGACCGCGGGCGCCGGGGTCGATGCCGTCGCCCTCCGTGGAGCGGGCGCAGCCGCCGTCATCGGGACGCTCCTCGAGCTGGCCGAGTCGCTCGCGAAGGCGTAAGTCGCCCCGGCTGCCGAGCCCGATCCTGTCCCCAATTCGGTCAGGCGCTGACCGGGATCCCGAGCTCCTTGCCGGCGGACTGCTTTCGTTCCGTCATCTGGGCGCCCAGATCCTCGAGCTCCTGCCGGTCGAAGACGCGGCGGGCGGCCGTGAACATCTCGCCCTCCTCTTCCTCGATGTGGTGCTCGATGTTCTCCTGCATCACCTTGGCCTTGGCGCCCCAGCTCTCGTCAGTGACATCCATCGCCTCGAGCTCGCTCATGAGGAGGTCGACGACGTGGTGCTCCTGGTAGCCCTCGAGGACGATGTCGACCGCCTTCGGGTGCGCCTTGAGTGCCGGGTAGAAGATCTCCTCCTCCACGGTCTCGTGCAAGGTCAGCTCACCCTTGATCGTGGCGAACAGCTCCGATCGGGTCTTCACGCCGCGCTCGGTGGTGGCTTCAAGCTCCTTCAGGAGCCGCTTGACCTTGACGTGGTCGGCTTCGAGCAGCGAGATCGCGTTCATGAGGTCTCCTCCATTTGCCTGGTTGACGATGCGCCGGCCGACCACGGCGAGTGCCTGTTTCGCCGGTATCGAGCGTTCGATGTCGAACTGGATCCGTCGCAACCGTTCTCTCGCAACCGTTCAAACGGTCGCACCCTGGTGGCTCAAACGTTGCCGGTCTGCGCCTCGGGACCGGCGCCGGAACCCTGGTTGCCCGACTGACCGATCTGATCGAGCGAGGTGCGCATGTTGCGCACGGTCTCGTCCATGGACGAGCCGGCGGATGCCTGGC
>JBDTNS010000172.1:0-4846 GCA_039933675.1 Chloroflexota bacterium | reverse complement strand
GCGCCAGCCCGAGCATCGTCGCGATGTTGAGGACGAAGATGCTCATCTCGACCTGTTGCGCGACGAGGTAGATCAGAGCGAGGCTGCTCGGGATCGCGAGCCCCGCGACGAGCAGCGGCATCCCGGCAGCGATGAGCGAGGCAAAGACGAGGATCAGCACGATTGCCACGACGGGGAGCGACACGACCTCGGCCTTCTGGAGGTCCTTCTCGGACTGTTCGGCGGAGTCCTTGGTGATCGGACCGTAGCCCGTCAGCTGGTAGGTGTAGCCCGCCGGCGGGACGATCGCCGCACGGATCCCGTCGACGACGCCGACCGAAGCCTCGTCGGCCACGTCGAGCTGGACGACGACGTACGCGGCGTCACCGGCCGTGCTGATGAATGTCCGCTCACCCGTTTCCGCGTAGCCAAGGATCGCGCTGACGTGGGGGGCGGTCCGGAGCGGGGCCACGGCCGTCGCAATGGCACCCTGGAACGCCGCCGAGGTGGCATCGGCGCCCGGAGTCGCCGAGCGGAAGAGGGCGATGACCGAGCTCTTGCCGGCGCCGAACTCGGTGTCGAGTCGCGCGGACACGGCGGCGGACTCGGAGTTGGCGTCGAGCCACCCGCCGGATGACAGCGCCGATGCCGTCCGGGTCGCGAGCGTCGCGCTGGCGACGGCGATGAGGATGGCGAAGATGGCGATCGGGCGACGGAAGCGATAGACGAACGCTCCCCAGCGGCTGAACATCGGAAACCTCACGGGACGGTGGGCCGGACGGCGCCTCGGCAAGATAGAGAATGATGATTCGGTTTGTCAAGGCATACCGGTTGCGATGAGCGTTCGCCTACGCTAGATTGTGCCGAGCGGTCATTCTCTTTTGTTCGCCAGTCGGAGTCCCAACGTGCCACGCATCAGCGCCGCCCATGAGCAGGAGGTCAGGGACCGGATCGTCAATGCCGCGGCCCGCGTCTTCAGCCAGAAGGGCTATCACAGCTCGACGATTGCCGACGTCGTCCGCGAGAGCGGGCTGTCGGTGGGCGCGATCTATACCTACTTCCCTGGAAAGGAAGCACTCTTCCGTCACAGCTGCGACCTGATCGCCGCCCGCGGGCTGGACGAGCTGGCGGAACGGCTCGCGCCGGCCATGACCACCGCCGAGCGGCTCGCGATCGCAATCTCGATGTACGTCGAGACGCTCGACGCCTATGGCGACGCACCGGGCCAGACATCGCTGGTCCAGGCCTGGGCGGAGGCGGAACGCGAGCCGGGCGTTCGCGAGATGCTGTCAGCCCGCCGCGAGCGACTCGTCGGCGCCGGCCGCTACCTCATCGCCCAGGGCGTCGCGGCGGGGGAGCTCCCCGCCTGGCTCGACGTCGATGCCGTCACGCGGGGGTTCCTCGCCCTCCTCGACGGGCTCCTGCTCCAGCGTATCGAAGCCGGCAGCGCCTCCCGCCCGGCCGAGCTCGAACGCCGTGCCGGCGCCATCCTCGACCTCATGCTCGCGGCCGGCCCCGAACGAGCGGCGATCCGAAAGCCGGTCGTGGCGAGGTAGCGATGGCGGCGACGGCCCACATTCGGACCGTCGCCGTTTCGGTTGGAACCTACGGAGTGGGCTGCCAATAACCGTAGTAGCTGTAACCAGTTTCCGCGGCGTCCATCGGGGACGCCTTCCGACTCTACTGAGTCACGGAAGGCCGTGCGGTTCGATCTTTCGTTTTCCGATGGGCAGCCGCTTATGCGAGCCGCGGCTCAGCCCTCGAGGGTCGCCTCGACGCTGAGTGCAACGTTCCCGGCGAGGGCAACACTGATCGGGCAGCCGTCCCTGGTCGATTCGGCCGCAGCCTTGAAGTCGGCCGCCGACATCCCGGGGACCCGGCCGCGCACGGTCAGCGCGCTCGATACGACCCGCCAGCCCGCTTCGAGCTTGTCGAAGGTCACCTCGGCCGAGACGTCGAGCCGCTCCGGTGGCGTGCCGGCCCGTCCAAGCGCGCCGGAGAGGGCCATCGCGAAGCAGGCGGAGTGCGCCGCGGCGACAAGCTCTTCGGGGCTGGTCCGTCCCTCGGAGGTCTCGGTCCTGGACGCCCAGGTGATGGGGAGCTCGGCGAACGCACCTGACGAGATGGCCGAGACGGTCCCGGAACCGGTGGCGAGGGCGCCGGACCAGGTGGCCTCGGCGCGTCGGATAGCAGCCATCGTCGTCTCCTTGCGCGTCGATCGGTGTGGTGGGAGGTCCCATCGTCCCACAGCCGGCCCGTCGCATGGCGAAAAGGTCCGTTGTGGCGCGATGGGGTCTGGTCCGGTCAGTGGCGGTTCGGACCCGTACCAACGCGGGCGGACGCCGGGACAGCCGAGCCATGCCCCGCCAGGTGCGTGCGGATGACGATCGTCTGGTGCTCATCTTGACCCGCCGCCTCGTCCCCGTCCTCCTCGCCGGCCTGCTGATCGTTCCGCTCGCCGGCCCAGTTGCCGCCATCGACGGCGCCCCCGCAGAAACGGTCACCGATCAGATCCTCGCCCAATCGGCGCAGGACCTCGTCCTCCTGACGAACCGCCAGCGCGCCGGTCTCGGCCTGCTTGCCCTGCGCATCGACCCCGACCTGATGGCGATCGCCAAGGCGCGGGCCGAGGTGATGGCCGCGACCAACGTCATGAGTCACACCGAGCCGGACGGTCAGCAGGTCTTCGACCACCTGAACGCGGCCGGCCTGACCTGGTTCAGCGCGGGCGAGATCATCGCCTGGAACAACTACCCGACCGAGCCGCTTTCAGTCGCCGAATCGATCCGCGCCTGGATGGCCTCCCCGAGCCACCACGCGATCATGGTCTCGACCGGCTACAACTACGTCGGCTACGGCGCGGCGGTCTCGGCCAGCGGCCAGCGCTACTACGCCGGCGTCTTCGTCAAGGAACCCGACGAGACCGGGCCGTGGGCCCGCTTCGGGAGCATCAGCAGGACCTCGATCGACGCAAGGCACATCAAGGTCACGATCCGCTGGACCGGCGGCGACAGCCGCCTCCAGGTCCTGACCTCCGGCCTCTCGTACTACCAGATGCAGTGGCGGGCCGTTGGTGGCGCGTGGCATGCCTGGGGCTCGACCGAGTTGCGAGCGCGCAGTGCGACCTGGTTCCGCGGCGCCGACTACGAAGTCCGCCTCCGATCACGCGATCGGGCCGGCAATTGGGGAACCTGGCAGACGGTTCGCGTCAACCTCTGATCGCCGGCGGGTCCGTCCCGCCTCCACCTCGGACCCGCGTTCGCAAGGTCGAGGACAGAGACTGCAAGGTTCCCGAGGGACCATCCGATCGGGGGCCGGGGTATCCTTGGCATCCACATCCACCCGTACGGAGGAGGAGTCACATGCCTGAGCTCCCCGTCAAGGATGTCCGCCTGTCGGATCTCCACATGCCCGAACTGAAGCGCGAGGACATCCTCCGCGCACTGTCCGAAATCCCTCGACCGGACGTCGATCTCTCAAAGCTGGAACGCCCGAAGTTCGACCTGCCGTCGATCGACGTCGGCAAGGCGATGGCCGGTGCCGCAGCAGCTGCCGGGATCAGTCGCCGCAACAAGTCGACGCGCTGGCCGCTCGCTGTTGGCGGGCTGATCGTGGCCGGCCTCGCGGCTTGGGCGATCCTGACCAACGAGATGGTCCGCAGCCGTCTCGCGGGAGCCGCAGGCGCCGTCAAGGAACGGATCGCCACGATGCGCTCGGGCGACGAAGAGCTGCAGATCGATCCCGACGAGGCGATCGCATTTGACGCTGCGGCGACCCATCCGATCGAGTCACCGCCCTACGCCGACGCGACGGTTGACACCACCGGCTATCCAGCGGGCCTCGGTTCGAACAACGGCGAGAGCAAGCAGGCCTTCGAGGAATCGATCGTCGGGGAGTGACGGGGCGGCCCCCGTTGGGCCGCCGCGGCCAAAACGTCTCCCAGTTTGCGATGACCCTCGGCTGCATCACGTGATAGCGGCCCCACCGAGCAGGTCGGTGCCCTCGGTCACTGCGGCCCAGGTCGCCCCGACCTCGTGCTGGGCGTGTTACTTCGGGTCGACGTTCGGCCAGGGGGCTGGCCGGCGCTCGCGGAGATCGGTCAGTGCCGCGATGAATCGCTCCGCGGATACCAGACCATCCGCCTCGCAGTGCATTCTGGCTGCGCCTTCGTCCGCCCTCGACGCGGTCATCGTGCGCTGCGATGTCGCGCTGATGCAGTCGAGGGTCATCGCAATGTGGAAGTGGCTTTGGGTGGGCGCGCCCCTGGTCGTGGTGACCGCGACACGAGCGAAACCGACACGAAACCGACGGGTCGTTGACGCCTGCGCGGTTAATCCCGATAATCTGACTCGGAATTAGATGCGCCTAAAGAGGCCCGCGGCCCGCCGTCGCGACCAGCCAGCAACAGCACCGGAGACCTGATGACCGCCACCCGCGAGATCGTCACCGACCAGCGCGACCAGTTCGCATTCCACGACGACATCGCCTACCTGCGCGAGACGAAACGTGGATTGACGCGCGCCACGGTCGAGGAGATCAGTGGCTTCAAGAACGAGCCGGACTGGATGCTCCAGTACCGACTCCGCGCCTATGAGCACTTCCTCAAGCGCCCGATGCCGACCTGGACCGACGGGCTCGACAAGATCGACTTCGACAAGATCGTCTACTACCGCAAGCCGTCCGAGCGCGAAGAGAAGTCGTGGGACGACGTCCCGGACCAGATCAAGGCGACCTTCGAGCGGCTCGGCATCCCCGAGGCGGAGCGCAAGTTCCTGGCCGGCGTCGGCGCGCAGTACGACTCCGAGGTCGTCTACCACTCGGTCAAGGAAGAGCTGACCAAGCTCGGTGTCGTGTTCATGGGCACCGA
>JBDTNS010000171.1:0-4870 GCA_039933675.1 Chloroflexota bacterium | reverse complement strand
TGGGCCGATGGCTCGGCGGTCGGCGCCGGGCTGGATGCCGGTTGCCCGGTTGGTGCGGCGGTCGTCGGCATCGCGGTCGGGCCCGAGCCCGCGGTTCCGGTGGGAGTCGGGGTCGGGGTAGCGGTGGGCTTCGGAGTCGGGGTCGGGGTAGCGGTGGGCTTCGGAGTCGGGGTCGGCCGGGCGGTCGGCCGCGCTGTCGGCGTCGGGGTCGGCGTAGCGGTTGGCGTCGGGGTCGGTGTCGGCGTCGGTCGAGGCGATGGGGTCGGAGGGGGGGTCGGAGCGGGGGTCGGCGTCGGGATGGCACCGATCGAGATCGTCCCGCCAGCCAGGCTGACCTCGTTGTGATTCTTCGCCAGGGCGGTAAACAAAACCGCATGCGTCCCGAGCTGGAGCGTCCCGGACCAGCGGAACGTGACGCCGCTCCCCCAGTCACCCCCGGGATCGCGCGTCATGGGATGGTCGATCGCGCCGATCCGGGCGACGACGGCGTCGGCGCGCGAGCCGTTCCGGTTCTCGTAGACGACCGTGATGACGATGGTCGTCGCGACCGTCCCGCTGCGTGGCGTCACGACGGCGTCCCTGAGCACCGTCACGCCCTGCGCGGCAGAGATCGGGCCAGCGAACGCGATCAGGACCAGCGCGGCCACGGCGAGTGCCGCCCACCACGACCGCGCGAGCGGCGCATTCCTTCCCCGATCCCTGTCGAGCCCCATAAGCCTCCCACGCGGACGGATGGTCCGGTTGATGGAGGCGAGGATGTTCTCGCAGGCGGGTCCGGGCAATGGTACGTGGGTCCGGGTTGCGGAAGCCGTCCAGCGGGACCCACGGCGTCCGCGGTGCGCCCTGCCAACGCTCCGACGGGCCGGTCCGGTGGGGTCTGGACGGGCGCGTGGGCCGACCGCCGAGGGTCGATGACCCGGAATGGTCATTGGAGTCCGGGCGCGTCGAATGCATCCTTTGGTCATGCACTTGATTCCCCAGCCCCGATCCCACCGACACCTTGTCCATCTCGTCGGGGGGACGCTCGTCGGCGCCGTCCTGGCGGCCACGGGCCTCGGCCTGGCCCTCCTCGTCACCCTGACGCCATTCGTCGGCAAGCTCGTCCCGTCGAGCCGGCCCGGAAGCCCGATCGAGACGGCCGTCCTCATCTGGGCGCTTTCGCTGATGGCCGGCGGCGCGCTCCTCGTCTCCGGCACGAATCGCCTCGCCTCGGCCGTCGCGTCGGTCCGCTCACGCGCCGTGAGCCTCTCCCCGGTCGTTCGCGCGATGGCGCACCTGCCGTCCGACGTCGTCGTCGCGCTCGACGTCGTCCCCCGAGAGGGACGCCCGATCCCCGAGCTCATCGTCGGACCGTTCGGCGTGGCAGTCGTCCATGCGCCTGGATCCGGCGACACGATCCGCAACCTCGGGGCGGGCTGGGAGATTCGAACCCGCGCCGGCTGGGCAACCACGGAGAGCCCGATCGAGCGCGTCACCCGCGATGCGGACCGCATCCGCTACTGGCTGACGAACGGCGACCTCGATTTCGTCGTCCGTGTCTACGCGGCGCTCGTGACGCCGGATACCTCGATCGCGCGATCGCCGAACTGTGCAGTCATCACGCCCGACCAGATCCCCGCCTGGGTTGAAGCCCTTCCCCGGCAGCGAAGCCTGACCGCGGGACGCCGCCAGCACCTGCTCGCAAGGATCCATGGCGGCGTCGTCATCGAGGGCGGGCGCCAGAACCACCAGGGCCAATGAGGCCAAGCGGGCGCTAGACTGCCCCGATGGGGGAGTAGCCCAGTTGGTCAGAGGCGCCGAGCTTATACCTCGGATGTCGGTGGTTCGAGTCCACCCTCCCCTACCATCCCGACGGGATGGTGCCTCGTCCGTCAGCTATCCCGCAGGATGCGACCGGCGATGGCCCGCAGGCTCAGCGTCCGGGGTCGAAGCTCGCCGCGCGAGCCGGAACCCATCGTGACGTTCCGAGTCAGGGCGATACCCCCGGGCGCATACGCACGTGCGGGCAGCGAGGTGCGGAACTCTCGTTCCTCCGCGCTCTGCGCAGCTTCGATCGGCAGCTCGTCGGGATCGAATGGCCGGTCTGCCGCTTCGACCGGGGCGGGCGGCCGCCCATAGGCGGGCGCGCCATAGAGCTTGGGCAGCGCGACATGCTGTTCGTCAAGGGACACGCGCGGGGACCTCGAGGGAGGACATCATGCGAACCGGGATTCCGGACGCACGTTGAAGATAGCCAAGGCAATGTAGCGCGGAAGAGTACGGATGGGCTACCCCGTCTTGCAACGATCCGGCGGAAGTGGTGCTTCCGGTCAACCCAACAGCGGCCGGACGATCTGGACGGCGAGGACCATGACGAGGTAGGCGATCGGCACAGCCGCGAAGAACCCGAGCGCGGCACTCCAGGCGCTCCGCCGGGCGACCGTCCCGGAACCGGTCGGCTGCGGAACGACGAGGTACGTGAGGACGCTCCCCGCGACGAGTACGACCAGGATGTAGAGCGCGACCGCGAGCGTCCGCAGATCGCCGCCCGGGAGGACGGCCCCGCGGCTCAACGCGACGTCATAGGCAAGGTAGAAAACGGCAAGGACGGTTGCCACGCTCAAGCTGGCTGCCACGGCCCGGACGACCGGGCGCGGCGCGCGGCGGAACTGGCGCCAGCGAACCTCGGCCCAGGAACGGCGTGGCGGGAGCGCCGCCGGGTCCCGGCGACCCGTCATCCCTGCCCCAGGACGGCCAACAGCCGACGGGGCGGGAGCGTCGCCGGGGTATGCGACGCGAGGAGGGCGACGGCCTCGGCGAATCGTTCGAGTTCCTCGTCCGTCGTGAAGAAACCCGGGCTGATCCGTACGGCGTCCAGGTCCGGGATCGTCCGGGCGATGGCGAAGACCCTTGACCCGAGCTCATCGAGGGCGGCTTCGGCGGGCCAGCCGTCGATCCGGAAGGTGACGAGCGTCGCCATGGCATGGATCGGGGTCAGGAGCGTCACGCCCGGGATCGCCCCGAGTCGGGTGGCCGCCAGCGCAGCCTGCGCCATCCCGCGCCGATGCACGAAGTCGAGACCGACGTACATCGACAGCCAGCCGATCGAGCGCGCCATCCCAACGACCGACGGCCGATGGAACCCCGTTGCCTCGAACCTCCGGCCATCGCGCCACCAGCGTGCCTCGCCGCGGCTGTCGACGCGCTCGAACGTGAGGGGGCCGCCGAGCGCCGGCACGAACCGGTTGATCGAGGCTGGGTCGATCACGAGCGCCCCCATCCCTTCCGGCCCGAGCAGCCATTTCTGCGCGGGCAAGGCGTAGAGGTCCGCACCGAGCTCATCGAACCGGAACGGGATGGCGCCGGCCGCCTGGGCGCCATCGACGAGAACGAGGGCACCCCGGTCATGGGCGATCGCCGCGATCCGCGCGACTGGCAGGACCGCACCGGTCGTCCACAGGACATGCGAGATCGAGACGAGCCGGGTGTCGGCCGTGATCGCCGCCTCGAACGCGGCGAGCGTCCGGTCGTCGTCGCCCTCGGCGCCCGCGTCGACAAAATCGATCTCCACCCCTGTCCGGTCGCGCAGGGCGTAGAGCGGGCCGACGCCGCCGGCGTGCTCGTGGCTCGTCGTCACGACACGGCCGCCGCGCCGCCAGTCGGGGAGCAGCGTCGCCGCGTTCAGCCCGTCGGTCGTCGAATGGGTGAGTGCGACGGCATCGACGTCCGTGCCCAGGATGGCGGCGACCCCGGCGCGGGCCTCACCCATCCGGGCGATCGTGTCGGGGAGGTAGTCCGGGTGGCCGCGCCCGAGGTCCCGCTCGTAGTCGGCGATCTCGGTCATCGCCGCCGCCGTCTCGGCCGGGAGCGGGCCGACGGACCCGGTGTTCAGGTAGATCCCGGCCGAGAGCGCCGGGAGGGCCGCCCGGACCGCCGTCAGCTTCTCCGGATCGGGCATGAACGGGGCGACCACGCCGGTATGATACCGACGATGAGTGGCTTGGCCCGTCCGGAGATCCTCGCCACGACCGAATGGCTGGGCGAAAACCTGGGGCGTAGCGGCGTCCGCCTCCTCGATCTCCGCTGGCGGCCCGACGGCAGCGCGCCCGCGGTCCACGCGGCCGGCCACATCCCCGGCGCGGCGCTCGTCGATTGGCGAACCGAGCTCATCGACGACGGCGAGAGCGGCGAGGCGATCCTGCTGGCCAGCCCCGACCGGATCGCTGATCTTGCCGCCCGGACCGGGATCGCGGACGACACGACGGTCGTCGTCTACGACGACACGCAGAGCCTCTTTGCGGCACGAGCCTGGTGGAGCCTGCGCGCATACGGCCTCGAATCCGTCCGCGTCCTCGACGGCGGCTACCCCGCCTGGGCGGCCGAGGGCCGCGAGGTCTCGAAGTCGACCGTGCTGGCGGGTGCGGGCGGCTTCACGGTCCGTGGCCCGAACCGGACGCGCCTCACCACGTCCGATGTGCGCGGCCTGCTCGGCTCGCCCGACGTCACGCTCATCGACGCGCGGGCCCCAGCCGAGTACCTCGGCTTCGAGGGCAACACGAAACGGCTCGGCCATATCCCGGGCGCGGTCAACGTCCCGGTTGGGGCGATGAGCGAACCCGGCCTGCAACGCCTCCGCGAGGGCACGGCGCTGCGCGACCTGCTCCACCACGCGAACGTCACGCGCGGCCGCCGAATGGTCTGCTACGACGGCTCGGGGATCGCGGCCGCGAAGCTGGCGTTCGTCCTCAGTCTGCTCGGGCACGAGGACGTCGCGGTCTACGACGGCGGCTGGGCGGAGTGGGGCAACCGGCTTGATCTGCCGGTCGATCGCTGAGGGCCGAAGCCCGGCCCGCGCCATCCCTGGTGGACCTCGCTGGGATCGGATGCCCCG
>JBDTNS010000170.1:0-4873 GCA_039933675.1 Chloroflexota bacterium | reverse complement strand
TCGCATCGATCCCGCGGTTGCTCGCGGCGTCGATCTCGATGAGATCGAGGGCCCGGCCGTCCCGGATCGCGACGCAGGCCTCGCAGGCGTCACAGGGATCGCCGTCCTGAAGGTTCGTGCAGTTCAGGGCCTTCGCAAGGATCCGGGCGAGCGACGTCTTGCCGGTGCCGCGCGGCCCGACGAACAGGACCGCGTGGGAGACGCGGCCGGAGCGGACGGCGTTGCGGAGGGTCTCGACGACGGCGGTCTGGCCGACGATCTCGGAGAACGTCTGGGCTCGCCAGCGGCGGTACAGGGCCTGGTGCGGGACGATCGGCGCGGACGCCCCGTCCGGTGCCGGGGCCGCCAGGATCTCGGTCGTCGTTTGCGGAGCGGTCGAGCTCACTGCGCTCCTGTCGCGGGTCTGGTCGAGGGTCGCCGGCCGGCCCGCGTCCGGGCGACGTGCGTCGGGTGAATCTGGAGTATGCCGTGCACCCACCGTCGTCCTGTGGTGCCTCGCGCCCTCCACTGGGAGCGGCTCGGACCAGGCCGTTCCGCGGCACCCGACGAAGATCGCTTAGTGCTGCTTCCTTCCGGACCTGACACGGTTCGCGGTTCGTCGCTGCGCGGGACCCGATCCTCAACGTCGCTCGAAGCGGCGGCCTGCAAGGACGCAGTCCTCGGGTGGGAATTCAGCCCTGCTGGAGCGGATTGCAGGTTCAGGGCACCGCTAGTTCCCCGCCTAGCACGGCCCGAGAAGTCTAGCAGGAGACCCTCGTCGGTCGAGTCGGCGAACGGGCCGATCCGGTCGGCGAAGGGGCCGATCGGGCCTTCGCCCGTTATGAGGACGCTGGCGACGGGACCGCTGGACCGCGCGCCGACGGCTCCCGTCGGGCGGGAACGGGCGAGCTCAGCGGGGTGGCCACGCGGTCTTCGACCTGCCGCGCGTTCCGATGTCCGAGGGCGATCTGCGCTTATCGGGTCCGAGAATGGCGGAGAGGGCGGGATTCGAACCCGCGACGGGTTGCCCCGAACCGCATTTCCAGTGCGGCGCCATAGTCCACTAGGCGACCTCTCCCCCGAGAGAACGAAACCGACCGACGTGGACGCCGGCCGGCTGGGCGGTTGAATCTGGCGGAGAGGGCGGGATTCGAACCCGCGGTGCTTTCGCACACCGCTTTTCGAGAGCGGCACCATCAACCACTCGGACACCTCTCCGCGGGTGAGGATACCAAAGGTCGACGGCGCGGCCGACCGGCCGATGGTCAGGGGCCGTGACGCACAAGGGGGCGCGCTTCACGGGACGCGCCATCTGCTCGTTGGACGAACGGACGGGACGAGCCGGGTCGTTGGACGATCCCAGGCGACAGGCGAGGCTCGATCCAAAGCCGGTTTCCGGTGAAATGCCCAGGATCGGTTCGTCTGGGGACCTGAAACGGCAGGCTGGCCGGTCCGCGGCTGTCGGCCGGGTCCCGTTGGATCGTTCAACGAACCACGGAGGATCAAAGCAGGCCGGCGCTGGTTCGCCGCGAGCCGCTCGGCTCAGGCGATCGCGGCCACGCCGGCGAGGAGCTCCTCGGCCTCATCGCGGCGGATCCCGCTGACGACGCGGATCCGGCGCTGGAGGTCAGGGTGCTGGGCGAGCTGGATCACCGTGCCGGCCGCGCCCTCTGTGTCGTTCGGCATCGCGAAGACGAGGGCCGCAACGTCGCTCTCGAGGAGGGCGCCGACACACATCACGCAGGGCTCGACCGTGGTGAAGATCGTGGCGTCGGCGAGGCGGTCGCGGCCAAGCTTGCGGGCCGTCTCGCGGAGGGCGACGATCACGGCGTGGGCCGTCGGGTCGTTCGACTCGATCACCCGATCATGGGCCCGGACGACCATCGCCTCGTCGACGACGGCGATCGCGGCGTTCGGTCGCTCGCCTGCCGCGATCGCGTTGCGCGCCTCGGCCAGGGCTTCGCCCATGAACAGCTCGTAGTTCATGCATTCGACTATAGGCGGCTCCGGGTCCGGCCGCGTCGCAACGTCCGACCCGGCGTGGACAGGGGTACGATCCGGGCCATGACACGACCACGCAAGATCGGCATCCTCACCGGCGGCGGCGACGTCCCCGGTCTCAACTCGGTGATCAAGTCCGTCGTCTATCGGGCGACCGAGATCGGCGACGAGGTCGTCGGCATCCGCCGTGGCTGGGAGGGCCTGACCCACCTCCGCTTCGACCCGGCGCCGGACCCCCATTACATCATCGCGCTCGACCGGGCGAACACCCGGACGATCGACCGGACGGGCGGCACGATGCTCCACACCTCCCGGACGAACCCGAAGAAGATGAGAGCGTCCTCCCTTCCGGCGTGGTTCGATCCATCGCTCGTCGCGTCGCTGACGGCCGTGGACGGCGTGGTGGACCTGACGCCTGTCGTGCTCGACAACATCAGCCGGCTGGGGCTCGACGTTCTCGTCACGATCGGCGGCGACGACACGCTGAGCTTCTCACGGGTGCTCTACGACCAGGGCGTGGCGCTTGTCGCGATCCCGAAGACGATGGACAACGACGTCGCCGGAACCGAGTACTGCATCGGCTTCTCGACCGCGATCACCCGAGCCAAGGAGCTCATCAACCGGCAGCGGACGACGCTCGGCTCGCACGAGCGGATCGGCGTGTTCCGGATCTTCGGCCGGGACGCCGGCTTCTCCGCCCTGTACACGTCCTACGTGACGTCCGCCCGCTGCGTGATTCCCGAGGCGCCATACGACCTGGGCAGGCTCGCGCAGGTGCTGGCCGCCGATCGTGAGGCGAACCCGTCGCGGTACGCGGTGGTCGTCACCGCGGAGGGCGCGATCTGGACGGGCGCCCAGATGCAGGACGTCGGCGAGGCCGACATGTTCGGGCATCGCCACAAGGTGAACGTCGGCGAGGTGCTGGCGTCCGAGCTGAAGGCCCTGACAGGGATCGAGGCCGTCGCCTCCGAGCTGACCTACGACCTCCGCTCGGGCGAACCCGACGCGCTCGACGCGATGGTCGCGACGACGTACGCGAATATCGCCATGGACCTCGTCCGCGACGGCATCACGGGCCGGATGATCGCCATCCAGGACGGGAAGTACGCCCACACCGAGCTGCCTGCGGCCGGCACCAAGGCGCGCCGGGTCGACGTCCCGGAGATGTACAACGAGGAGCGCTTTCGGCCGCGCTACGAGGGCAAGCTCGGCGATCCGATGTTGCTCGTGGGCGTCGGCGGTGGACTGGCACCCGAGGTCTGACGCCACGGGCCTGTCGGCCGTGGGTCGGCGCGAGCCCGGGCTGTCTAGGCGGGAAGGCCCGACCGCTCGCGGATGACCCTGGCAAGGGCCGACATGTCGTCGTCGGCATGACCCCCGTCGACGAGCTCGTCCTCGAAGCCGGCCGCCATGGAAGCGACGGGCAGGTCGGCGGCCATCTCGTGAGCAAGGTCAAGCGCGATCCCGAGGTCCTTCCGATGGAGCGCAACCTTGAACCCGAGCGGGTAGTCGTTGGCGAGCATCCGGCCGCTGCGGTTCGCGAGCACCCAGCTCTGGGCCGCGCCGCCGCCGAGCGCCTCGACGACCTGCTCGACGTCGAGGCCGGCCTTCATCGCGAGGACGATCCCCTCCGCGACACCGAGGTAGGCGCCCGCGAGGATCACCTGGTTGACGGCCTTGACCGCCTGGCCGGCCCCGCTCGGCCCGACGTGGGTGATCTTCGTGCCCATCGCCGCGAGGACTGGCCGGGCGCGCTCGATCGCCTCCGCCCCGCCACCGCAGAAGATCGTGAGCGTCGCCTTCTGGGCGCCCTCGCTGCCGCCCGAAACGGGAGCATCGACGAGGTCGACGCCCTGGCCGGCCAGCCGCGCCGCGAAGGCCCGCGTCGCCGACGGCGAGATCGTCGAGCAGTCGATGACGAGCTGGCCGTCACGCGCCCCCGAGGCGACGCCGCCGGCGCCGAACAGCACGGCCTCGACATCGGGCGTGTCAGAGACGCAGACGACGACGACGTCGACCGCGGCGGCGACCTGGGCGGGGCTCGCCGCCCGCGTGATCCCGAGTGCGACCAGCTCGGGCGCGGCGCGGTCCGTCCGGTTCCAGGCGGTGACCGCGAACCCGGCCCGGGCCAGGTTGGCGGCCATCGCCGTGCCCATCGTCCCGAGGCCCAGGAACCCGACTCGATCGCCGCTCATCGCCACTCCCGCTGCTGCTACGCTCGGGTCGCATGATGACACCCGGCCGCCGGCCGGATGTGCGCCGGGGGACAGACGCTGGAGGCAGCCGATGCCGTTGATCGCCGCGCTCGCCGCCATCGTGGCGGCCGCGTTCCACGTTCTGTTCTTCATCCTCGAGAGCGTCACGTTCAGCCAGCCGAGCGTTGCCGCCCGGTTCGGGCTGTCGACGCCGGAGCAGATCGCGATCGTCCGGCCAATGGCGTTCAACCAGGGCTTCTACAACCTGTTCCTTGCGATCGGGATCGGCGGCGGGCTGGCCCTCGTCGCAAGCGGCTCGGTGGATGCCGGGCGAGCCGTCGTGCTCTTCGCATGCGGCTCCATGGTCGGCGCAGGCGTGGTGCTCGTCGCGTCGAGCCGGCGGTTCGCCCGATCGGCGGCGATCCAGGCGGTGCCGCCCCTGATCGCGATCCTCGCGACGCTCATTCTTCGCTAGTGGGAGCCGCGGCCAGCGGTCGTTCGCCGCTGGCGTGGGTCTCGGAGTGTGGCGCGCCCGGCGGGACTCGAACCCACGACCTTCAGGTCCGCAACCTGACGCTCTATCCACTGAGCTACGGGCGCACGCGATGCCGGCGTCGTCGGCCGGAGCGGACCCGGCGGAGAACTGGCGGAGAGGGAGGGATTCGAACCCTCGGAGCAGGTTACCCCACTCAACGGTT
>JBDTNS010000169.1:0-4874 GCA_039933675.1 Chloroflexota bacterium | reverse complement strand
CGCAGGCAGCCCAGCCGAACGCCGGGTAGGCATCGCCGCGGTAGGTCTCGTCGTCAAACTCGACGTCCGGATACGGCTCGAAGCGCTCGTCGATCCGCAGCGCACCGTGCACATGGGCGTGCTCGGTGTAGGTGGCCGCGAAGGGGCCGCCGGTCGCGGCCTCGATCTGGGTCCGCAGTCGTCGGGCGGCCTTGATCAGCAGCCCGCCGACGACCATCGCTGTTCGTGACGCCACCGTCGGCCCCGAATCCGGCACGAATGCAGTGTCCTGGGGCGCGATCTCGACCGCCTCGTAGGGCACGCCGAGTTCGTCGGCTACCAGTTGCGGGAGGATCGTCTTGGTGCCCTGGCCCATCTCGGTCGAGGCGGTCAGGATCCGGATCTTGCCGTCGGCGGTCAGCTCGAGCGAGGCGACCGAGGCGAGCTTGACCTCGCCCGAGCCGGTGAACCCGGCACCGTGCCAGGCGAGGGCGAGTCCGACCCCGCTCGCGACGTGCTCAGGCCCGCTGCGCAGGGGCGAGCCGGGCACGATCCCCGAGCCGACCCGACGCTTCCGCGCGGCATCGTGACGGGCCCGCAGCTGGACGAATTCCCCAGCTTCGGCGGCCCGCTCGAGGACCTCCTCACCGGCGACGCTGCCGCGCAGGATCTGGCCGGTCGGGGTCGTGTCGCCGACCCGGTAGACGTTGCGCCGGCGGATCTCGAGCGGGCTGAGGTCGAGTGCCTCGGCGATGCGGTTGAGGTGGGTCTCGGCCGCGAACTCGGTCTGCGGTGCGCCGAACCCGCGGAAGGCGCCGTTCGGCGGCGTGTTGGTGCGCGTAGCTCGCGCCCGGATCCGGACGTTCGGGCAGCGGTACGGGCCGCCCGCATGAATCGCGCCACGCGACAGGACCACCGGGGTGAGCGTGCAGTAGGCACCGCCGTCCATCACCACCTCGATGTCCTGCGCCAGCAGCCGGCCGTCCCGCGTCACTCCGGTCCGATGGCGGACGATGGCTGGATGGCGCTTGGTGGTGGCGGTCAGGTCCTCGTGGCGGTCATAGATCATCCGGACCGGCCGCCCGGCCTTGCCAGCCAGGAGCGCGGCGTGGAGAGCGATGACCGAAGGGAACTCCTCCTTGCCACCGAACGCGCCGCCGGTCTCGGCCTGGACGACGCGCGCCTGGCGGTCGTCGATGCCGAGCCCTCGCTTGAGCGCGGTGTGGACGTAGTACGGACATTGGAGCGAGCCATGGACGGCGACCCCGCCGTCACCTGTCGGGACTGCGATCATCGCGTTGTTCTCGATGTAGAGCTGCTCCTGGTGGCCGACCCGGTACTCGCCCTCAAGGATGAGGTCGGCTGCCGCGAAGGCTGCTCCCGGGTCGCCCGAGCCCAGCTCATAGGCCGCGAAGACGTGATCCGAGACCAGCGGATCGAAGACGGGTGGCAACGGCGCTGTCCGGACCCGCGCGGCGTGTCGCGCGGCGCGCAGGACGGCACGGTCCGGAGCGGCCAGGAGGGCCAGCGGCTCGGCGTGGTGGCGGATCTCGCCGCCGATCGGGACCAGGATCGGCTGATCGTCCATGATCGAGCTGACGACGTTGTCGCCCGGGATGTCGGCCGCCGTGACGACCACCACCGACGACCAGTCGAAGCCGGGATCGAGCTCGAGCGAGGTGAACGTGGCTCGAGCCTCGGCCGATCGGATCGTCACGCCGTACCAGGCGCCCGGGAAGACCAGGTCGTCGGCGTACTTGGCGGCGCCGGTCAGCTTGGCGGGCCCCTCGCGCCGAAGCGGGGCTGCCCCGCGAGCGCGTCCGGGCTCGATCGTGCGGGGCTCGAGGACGACGGCGCCCGCCGGGTCGCTCCGGGTCGTCATCTCGGGCAAGCGTCATCCTCCATGGCGACTGACTCTATCACCGACACCCGGCGCCCAGACGGCCCCGCCGACGGCGATCGGCCGATCTACAACGATCCCGACCAGACCCCGCCGGACCCTACCGAGCGGTGCCGGGCAGCACCAAGAAGTGGTCCCGGACGGGCCAAAAACAGGGTCGATCCGGGGGTCCGGCCGCTATAGTCCCGCGACCGTGGATCGGGTATCCGACCCTGGCGCCATCATCCGCACCCTCACAGCAGATCGATTGAGATGAACCAGAACGTCATCATCCTGCTCATCGTCCTCGTCACGATCAATGTCCTCCTCGTCGCCGTCGCGATCGCCCGGTCGATCATCCGGCGACGGCGCCTGGGCCACGGTGGGCCGCCCGTCACCCGCCGGCCAGTGCCAATCGACGTCCCACCCATCACACCGAGCCCCGAAGGCTATCCCTCGCTCGGGCGCATCGACGCGCTGACCGGCCTCCTCGTCCCAGGCGAGTGGAACCGAATCATCGCAGACGAGGACGCCAGAAACCACCGTTACGGCCACCCCGCGACGGTGGTCATCGTCGAGATCGAAGGCCTCGACCGGCTGGTTGGGGCCCTGGGCGCCGGGGCGAGCGACCGGGTCCTGCCGGCCGTGGCCGACACCCTGAGCCGGAGCGCTCGCGGCGCCGACCACCTGGCGCGGCTCGGACCGGCCCGGTTCGGTGTTCTGCTCCCCGAAACCGGCGAGGTTGAGGCGATCAACTACATCGAGCGCGTCCGTGCGGCGTGCGACCTGTGGCTCGAATCCGGAGCCGTCGCCTTGCGGCTGTCGATCGGCTGGGCCAGCCCGACCGCGGGCGTCAGCCTGGTCGACGCGGTAGCCGTCGCCCACGAGCGGATGTACACCGAGCTCCGGCGGAACACGCGCCGGGCGGCCGACATCGAGGTCGATGACCCGCCGCCGATCCCCGGCATCGAGGGATCGCCCTCGCCGGCCTGACCGAAGCGGGGCCAGTGGTCGAACTCGGCGGCATTGGCCATGCCCCCTCTTGTTCGGACGCTATCCTTCAGGACGGCGCGGTCCTGGTATCGCCGCCGAGACGCTGGGGAGGGGTGCAGCACCATGGGTGACGAGACGCCCGTCCCGGACCGGTACGATGCGATCCCGAAGGTCGAGCTGCATTGTCACGTCGAGGGCTGCATACGCCCCCAGACCGTGCTGGAGCTCGCGCGGAAGGCCGGCCGGACGCTCCCGGTCGCGGATCCGACGGAGCTCTACAGCTACACCTCGCTCGATACGTTCCTCGCGATCTTCTGGCTCGTCCAGGATACCCTCGCCGAACCTGCGGACTGGGAACGCGTCGCGTACGAGTCGCTCGTCGACGGGGCGGCCCACGGCCTGCGCTACCGCGAGATGTTCTTCACACCTGCCCGCCACCTCGATGCCGGCCAGGAACTCGCCGGTATCGTCGACGGCTTGACCGCCGGGATCGAGGCGGCCGAGGCGGCGACGGGGGTGCGATCCATGCTCATCGCTGACATGGACCGAGCGTGGGGACCCGCGGCGGGCCGAGAGCTCGTCGAGCAGCTGGTCGAGCTGCGGATCCAGGGCCGGGCCGAGCGCGTCATCGGCGTCGGCATGGACTCGACAGAGCTGGGCGTGGACCTCGCTTCCTTCGCCGAATCGTTCGAGCTGGCGCGACGTCACGGGCTCCGCTGTACCGGTCACGCCGGCGAGGCGGTCGGCGTGGGACCGCAGAACATCCTGATCGCCCTCGACGTCCTCGGCCTGGAACGCATCGACCATGGGATCGCGGTCATGGAGGACGCGGCCCTGACCCGACGCATGGCGGCCGATCGCGTGCCACTGACGGTCTGCCCCAACAGCAATGTGGTCATCGCCAATCGGTTCGCGAGCCTCCGCGAGCATCCGTTCCGGGCGATGCGAGAAGCGGGCCTGCTCGCCACCCTCAATACCGATGACCCGGCGATGACCGACCTCGACCTCGGCAAGGAGTACCGCACCGTGGCCGAGGCGCAAGGGTTCGATTTCGAAGAAATCGCGGCGGTCGCGCTCGACGGGATCGAGGCGAGCTGGCTCGACGACGTCGACCGACGCGTGATGCGTCAGGAGTTCACGCAAGCCCTGGAAGATCTGCGCCCGACGCGACCGGCTGACGACCAGCCAACGAGGGCCTGACCCGCCCCGACGAGCGCTTCTTGTGCGAGTCCGAGTCACGGCTGCGTCGGATGTGCGACGCTATCCCTCCCGCTGCGCAGCCACGGGATGGGGCCGGGTCGCCAGCGCAGGACGTTTCAGCCAGGTCATGCAAAGGAGTGCCCCATGTTGCAGCCGCTTGAACTTGAGCGCGACGTCGTCGACTCGAGCGTCTACGACAACACGGTCGCTCGGTTTCGGGAGGCTGGCATCGGGCTCCCCACGTTTGCGCAACTGGCCGACCCGTCCAAGGTCCCGGGGAGGGTCCGTGACGCGCTGGCGAGCGTGGGACCCGATGATGCGCACCCGCTGAACCTGTTCCGGGTCAACTGGTACAACGACGACTCTCGCCGCGGTCTCGCGGCGGTACCCGCCCACGTTGTGCTCCCTAAGGCGCTCACCGGCGTCGACGCCCGTATCGTCGTGGCATTCGGTGACCGGTTTCCGATGATCGGGGCCCACAAGGTCCTCGCCGCCTACGGATGCCTGGTGCCACGGGTCATCACCGGGGCGTTCGACCCCACGCGCCACCGCGCGATCTGGCCGTCCACCGGCAACTACTGCCGCGGCGGGGTCGCCATCTCACGGATCATGGATTGCCGTGGCGTCGCTGTGCTGCCTGAGGGCATGAGCCGGGAACGTTTCGCCTGGCTCGAGGACTGGGTCGTCGATCCATCCGACATCATCCGAACACCGGGCACCGAGAGCAACGTCAAGGAGATCTACGACCGCTGCAAGGAGCTCGCCCTCGACCCGGAGAACGTGATCTTCAACCAGTTCTCGGAGTTCGGGAACTACATCGCCC
>JBDTNS010000168.1:0-4875 GCA_039933675.1 Chloroflexota bacterium | reverse complement strand
GCCGTGAGCACGCTGGCGAAGACGCTCGATGCGTCGACCGACGGTGCCCAGGGTGCCCACGGGGCCGCGGTGAGTGCCGTCGCACAGGATGAGACCCTCGTCGGCGGACCGAACGACAACCACGGCGGCGCGGTAAGCGTCGTTGCCCGCGGCACGCATGGTGCAGCCGCCACGCGCGGGAGCAGCGCCGGCCACAGCCAGTCAGGCGTCCACCCCGTCCCGCACTGAGGACCATCTAAGCGTCAAACGCCGGTGGGCATCGCCTACCGGCGTTCTCATGTTCCGGGGCGGCGCTAGTGCGAGCGACCGCGGCGCGTCACTCGGGCGAGCATCCCGCGGGCCTGGGCCTTGTGTGCGAACGCCCAGCCGATCAGCAACAGGACGATGAAGTCGACCGTGCCGACGCCGGCTGCATTGAGATACCCGAGCTGCTGGCCGGTCTCGCCATCGATCTTGAGGCCCGGGACCGTCGCCCCGACCAGCCCGACCTGGAAGAACGGGCTCAGCGGCGCGGTATTGGCGCGAACGCTCGAGCCGAAGACCGCCCCGCCCGAGGTCATGCCGCCGACCAGGATCGAGTCGGGGCCCGAGATGACCGCGGCCGCCCCTTCGAGGCCAGGGGCCGGGAGATCCGTCGCATCGAGGTGCTTCCATTCGGGGATGTCGCCCGCCGTCGTCGGAATGGCCCAGTAGAGCTCGGACTTTGGGGCGGAACCGTCATTGCCGCCAACGAGGTAGATCGCGCCATTGGCACCCCACCCCGCGGCGTTCGTGCGGGCCGCCGGTAGATTGGCCTGATTGTTGACGTCCCAGCGGACGAGCTTGCCCTGATCGGGGTTCGCGGGCAGGCCCGGCGCCGCGGGCTGGCCGAAGGCGCCGCGCTGGACCTTGCTGACTGGCCCGTTCGCGTCGCTCCCGCCGTAGAGCCAGACGAAGTCGCCGACGAGGACCGCGGTGGCGTCCGTCTGCGCCGCGACGAGCGATTGCTCCGGAGCCCATGGACCGAGCACGCCCTGCGCGTTGAGCTTGGATTTCCAGGTCGTCGCCACGGGCCCGTCCGCATTGCGGCCGCCGATCAGCAGGACGCCGTCAGGCGTCACCACGACCGAGGCGGACGAGCGCGCCTCCGGGAGAGCGAGGGATGCGAGGGCCGACCAGGCACCGAGAGCGCCGGTCTGGCTATCGGGCTTGAGGGTGTAGACCGTCGAGGTTGGGGCGCCGGATGCGTCACGACCGCCGATGACGTAGATGCTCCCGGCAACGGATGCCACGCTGGCGTCGGCGCGCGGCCCGGGAAGAGCCGGTCCGTCCACCCATTTGTCGAAGTTGCCGGTCTCCACCGTCGGGGCGACATAGACCGATGGCTGCGCGGTCGTTCCGTCCGTGCCGCCGATATACAGAATCTTGGTCCCGACCTGCAGGACGGACCCGTCAGTGCGCGGCTGCGGCAGGTTCAGCTCCTGCGGCGACGGCTCCCAGGGGATGACCGCTCCGATCGGAGCCGGGCAGGGCAGGGTCCTGTTGGTCGGCGGACAGAGGTTGACCGGCGACCACGCCAGAACGCCGAGGTCGACGGTTTGACCGACCGTGAGGTAGTAGGCGCGATCGGGCAGGTACCCAAGAATGAAGATGATGATGATCAGCCAGGCGAACGCCTTGACCGAGGCCCAGCCCCATCCCTCCGCGTCGAGCAGCCCGAACATGGCTCTGCGTCGCCGCAGTACGGTCCCGGGTCCGAGCGCCTGGTGCGCCATCGTCCTCCATCCTCATCCGCCGACCGGTGGGCCGGCGGCGACTTACTGAACGGTCAGGGTCCCTGTCATCGACGGGTGCACGGTGCACAGGAACGGATACGTTCCAGCCGCGAGGGCCGGCACCTGGTATTGCTGGGTCGCGACGCCGTTGAAGGTCGCGCCCTGGAACTTGACCGCGCCGGTCGAGTCCTTGATCTGAATGTTGTGGGGGGTTGAGGCGTCCTCGTTGTCGAAGTCGATGACGAATGGCGTGTTCGCCGGCGCCGTCACGGTTGGCGTCGTGAATGCGATCCCGGAGGCGACGATCGACACGTGGGCCGCGCCCGCGCCCGGGCTCGCGGAGCCCGACGGCGCGGCCGAGGCAGTCGAGCCGGATGGCGCAGCCGAGGCAGTCGAGCCCGATGGCGCCGCCGAGGGGGTCGAGCCCGATGCGACCGGCGAAGCAGCCGCGAACTCGTCCGCCCAGCAGGCCGGGTACGGTGTGGCGCCGGCGGTCGGCTTGTAATTGATGTCCCGCCAGCCCGTGAACGTCTCCGTCGCGCCGGTGATCGGATCCTTGAGCGGCTCGCCGAGCGAGGCGTCGCGCTTGATGTACGTGTCCGTGGATGGGGCGCGGATGAACGCGATCAGGTCCTCGAGCTGGATGTAGTTCAAGGGGCCCGGCGGATGTCCCTCGTTCGACCAGACCGGCATGACCGAGTTCGGGTTGCCGCACGCATAGCGGCCACCGACGGTCAGCATGGTCGTCAGGTAGTCGACCGACAGGTGCGCGAACAGCTTGTCCTGGCGCTTGAGCGTCGGTCCGATCCCGCCTTCACCGTTGGCCCCGTGACAGCGCGCGCAGTTCGCCTCGTACAGGTTGTAGCCGCGCTCCACTGAGGTGACCTGTTGGGCGGTCGCTTCCGTATCGAGGCGCGACTGCGTGATGCCGAGCGGAGCGAGCTCGTAGAACCAGTAGACCGTGACGAACAGGATGACGACGATGACGCCGAGGAAGCCGACCCAGCGGGCGTTCGACGACTGGCGGACGACCTGCGCCGCCCGTTCCGGCGTCAGCTCGACAGCGCGCACGGACGGTGGCGAGGTGAAGCGCTCGACCGGCGCCGGCTCGACGGGCGGCCGGACGGCGGGCAGTCGGTCTGCGGGCCGCTCCTTGGCGGGAAGGTCGTCGCCGGGTCCGCGGACCGGCGTGTCGCCCATCAGATGCACCCCGTCGGCGTGCGCGGCGGGATGAGACCCGGCTGACCCAACGCGATCGGCAACGGGCCGAGCGTGATCTTGCCGGTGTTGATCGTCAGGATGCCGGCTCCATCCACCGTGATCGAGAAGCGATCCATCGAGCGCGGTGCCGGGCCGTACTGCGCGCCGGCGGCCTTGATCCCGAGTCGGTCGTAGCGCGACCCATGGCACGGACATTCGAACCAGAAGTTCTTGAGGCACGGGTTGGGCTTGCAGCCGAGGTGGGGGCAGCGCTGGTAGAGCGCCCGTACGTTGAGCGCGCTGCCGTCGCCCGCGGTGTCCGCGCCCGGCAGGAACCGCTGCTGGCTGGGGTCGAACAGGATGACGAACGCTCGCGCCTCGGGAAAGTAGGCCGGGAAGCCGTCCGAGATCGGGAGCGAGCTGTTCTGGAGCTTGACCGTGTCGAGGTCGCCGATGGCGATCGGTGCGCCAAAGCCGCCCTTGAGGTTCGGCCAGGCGAACGCGAGCGTCCCGACCGTGACCTCGAGGAGCCACAGGCCGATCCCGGTCCCGAGCGCCGCCCGCAGCAGCTGACGGCGGGACAAGCCCTGGACCTGCTGCTTGCGAAGCGACTTGATCGCTTCCTTGGTCAGGGCGGCGGGCTTGTCGATGAACTCGACGTGGTAGTTGCTCATGCGCTCTGGTTCCTTCGAGGGCCTGTCACAGGGCGAAATGGAGACCCGGGGTCGTCACATACGGGATGACGAACGTATAGCCGGGGCCGCGGAAGAAAATGCCGACGAAGGTCACGATGAGCCCAAGGCAGCAGAACATCGTGAACAGCATGACCGCGGTCTTCCGCTCGGACGGTCGCACGGCGAGGATGTTCTCGCGATCGATATACGGGATCAATGCCGCTCCGACGAGCACGAACGCCGGGACCAGCACGCCGGCGACGGTCGGGTGGAAGTAGGCCAGCAATTCCTGGAGACCGAGGAAGTACCACGGCGCCTTGGCCACCGCGGGGGTCACGTTCCCGTTGGCCAGCTCCTCGAGCGGCGCATTGATGAACAGACCCATCATCAACAGGAAGATGCTCATCACGCCGGCCGCCAGGAACTCGATCGACAGCAGGTGCGGCCAGGTCATGACCGTGTCGTCGGGTTCCTTCTGGACCCGGACGACGGCGTCCTGCTTGACCAGCGCGAGCAGTCGATACGGTCGCGCCGACATCGGCACGCGCTGCTTGTCGATCTCCGTCCGCCGCGTCGGATCGACCGGCAGGACGACCCGTTTCTCCGTCTCGGTCGGCGTCTTCACGTCAGACATCAGAGCGGACCACTGATGCCACCGTCCTTGCGGATGCGCCAGAAGTGCACCGACAGGAAGATCGCAGCGATCAGTGGCAGGAACACGACATGGCCCACATAGAAGCGCAACAGCGTGTTCTGGCCGACCTCGAGGCCGCCGAGCAGGATGAGCTTGGTCGGCGTGTTGAAGAGCGGGGCGTAGCCGCCCATGTTCGTGCCGATCGTGATCGCCCAATAGGCGATCTGGTCCCACGGCAGCAGGTAGCCGGTGAAGCTCAGCATGATCGTCAGGAAGAGCAGGACGACCCCGACGACCCAGTTGAACTCACGCGGCGGCTTGTACGCACCGTGGTAGAAGACCCGCATCATGTGGAGGAAGACGAAGAAGACCATCAGGTGGGCCGCCCACCGATGGATGTTGCGGGTCAGCAACCCGAACGTGACCTGGCTCTGGATGTCGAGGATGTTGGTGTACGCCTGGGTGGCGGACGGCACATAGAAGAACATCAGGTAGACGCCGGTCACGGTCAGCACCAGGAACAGGAAGAAGCTCAAGCCGCCAAGACAGAAGGTGTACGCGAACTTGACCGCGTGCTGGCGGACGCGAACCGGGTGGATGTGCAGGAAGACGT
>JBDTNS010000167.1:0-4891 GCA_039933675.1 Chloroflexota bacterium | reverse complement strand
CGCGCCTTCGCCCATCACGAACCCATCGCGGCCGGCATCGAACGGTCGCTCGGCACGCCCCGGGTCGTCGTTGCGGCCGGCCGACAGCGCCCGGATGATGTCGAAGGCACCGAACGCGAGCGGGCTGAGCGGGATCTCGACACCGCCGGCGATCGCCGCGTCGACCCGGCCTTCGCGGATATCACCCATCGCCTCACCGAGGGCCACGGCCCCTGATGCGCATGAGTTGGCCGTCGAGAGGATCGGCCCGCGTACGTCGAGCGCTATCCCGAGATTGGCCGGGGCGGCGCCGCCGAAGACCGCGAGCGCCAGGTTGGGCGCGACCTGCCGGATCCCTTTTTGGAGGTACCTCTCGTGCTGCTCCTCGGCATAGGCGATCCCCCCCAGCGCGGACCCGAGGTAGATCCCGATCCGCTGCGGATGCGCCCCGCCATCGACACCGGGCGTCAGCTTCGCGTCGTCGAGCGCGAGGCGGCCGGCGACAAGCCCGAACTGGCTGAACCGGTCGAGCTGGCGCGCCGTCTTCGGCGGCATCCAGGCGAGCGGGTCGAAGTCGTCGACCTGCGCCGCAACCTGCGAGCGGAACGGGCTGGGATCGAAGCGGTCGATCCGCTTGATCGGCGAGCGCGCTTCGCGGAGGCCGGCACGGAACGCGTCGCGCCCAGTTCCGATCGCGGTGATGATCCCGATTCCGGTGATCCAGATGCGGCGTCGGTCGGTCATGTCTTTGGATTCGTCGTTTCGGGCGTTCTGGACTGGTTCAGCGGCGGCGTGTCCGCCAGCGCCTCGGCGAGGGCCTTGAACGAGGCGAGCGTCCGGCCCGCGATCGGTCGGGTGAAGGCGCGATCGACGAAAGCCGCGAAGAGCGGGAGTCGCGGCCGGAAGTCGTGGTCGATCGAGACGCGCGAGCCGCCGTCGACGGCCTCGATCCGCCATGTCACGTCCATCCCCTTCGTCGCACCGGCGACGTGCACGAATCGGAGCCGATCGGTTGCGGGCTCGTTCCACGTCCTGGCTCGCCAGGTGACCGGGATCCCGAAACCCACCGCGTCGCCGAGAAGACCGAGCGCCGAGCGTCGGGCGATGAAGTCGACCGTCACCGAATCGTCGCTGCCGCGCTCGACTGCGCGCGACCGGGCATAGTGCGGGAGGAGCTTCGCCCAGCGCTCGACGTCGTGCGCGAGAGCGAAGACGAGATCGGGCGGCGCTGAGATGTCGATCTCGATCGTGCTCCGCATGTCAGGCCTCGCCGTCCGCGAGGATCGCCAGGACGTGCCGAGCGAGCTCGCCGAGATTCAGTGTCGCAGCCTCCGCTGGCGCGAACCACTGACTGGTATCCGTCGAGCCGTCGATCTCGTCGCGCAGCTCACCACCGGTCACCCGGACGCGGTAGATGATGCGGATCGCGTGAAGCCGCCCGGCGGAAGTCGAATCGGTGAAGACGCGGTCCGTGACGTCGGCGAGCGCCTCGACCTCGCCCTCGTAGCCGGCCTCCTCGGCGAGCTCGCGGAGGACCGCGACCGGCGGCGATTCACCGAACTCGAGGCCGCCGCCGGGGAGCGTCCAGATCTCGCCGGCCGCCACTGACGGCGCAATCCGGCAGAGCAGGACACGGCCGGATTCGTCGACGCACAGGGCATAGGCAGCGACCCGGGTCCGCTCGTCGTTCATCACGGCGCGAGGAGCGCAGCGAGAAAGCGCGGATCGAGCGCGCGGCCGGCGGGGACGAGGTCGCCCATCACGAGGCCCATCGTCGCACGAACGGCAGGCCGCGCGGCGATGCGCGTGGCGGCATATTCGAAGAGCGCCGGTTGCCCGAGGAAGGCCTGGACGAGCCACGAGACGGCGTCCTTGGCGAGGAAGTGACGCTGCATCGACCGGTCGTAGGCCGCGAACGCAGCGGCACGCCCGCGCTGTCGTGCCGTGATCGCCGCGGCCGCCAGCTCGGCCGAGACGAGCGCCCGGTGCAGACCCTCGCCGGTGAACGGGTCGAGGAAGCCCGCCGCATCCCCGACGAGCAGCCAGCCGCGGTCCGCCCGACGCGTGACCCGGTGACCGAGCGGCGAGGCGCCGGCGATCGAATCGGTGGGGTCACCGTGGCGCCAGTCGGCCGGGTCACCGTCGACCGCTGGGATCGCGGCGACGATCTCGTCCGCGATCGTCCGCGCGCCGTCGCGGGCCAGCGCCGGCAGCCACGACCTCCCGAGCACGATCCCGACGTTGACCCGGCCGCCTGCGACCGGAGCGATCCCGATGTACCCGTCGCGCAGGACTCGCATCCGGGCGTCGCGGCAACCGGTCGGATCTGGATCGGGCAGGTGGTAGGTGAGCCCGATCCGCGGGTCGAGCCGGGCCCGGCGAGCGACGCCGGCCGCGCGGGCGACGACCGAATGCGGGCCATCGGCGCCGACGATCACCGACACCTTGATGAACGCCCTGCTGCCATCCGCATCGAGTGCCTCCAGCACGCCGGTATCGAGATCGACGTTCGTGACCTGCCACCCGCGCCGGACCTTGGCACCGGCTGCGAGCGCGAGATCGAGCAGCGCTGGGTCGAGCCGCGACCGATCGAATCCGACGGCCGGCTCGCCGCCGGCATCCGCGCCGTAGGTCAGACGAAACGTCGTCCCGCCGAGGGTCTCGACCCGCATCGCCGGGATCGGCCGCGCGACCGAGGCGAGCGTCGCGTCCCCGAGTCCAACGCGCCGGAGGGCGGCGACCGCCGCCGGCGAGGTGAAGACGCCACCCGCCCGCCAGTGCCAGGCCGGCGATCGCTCGAGGACAACCACGTCCCGGCCGGCCGACGCGAGCCGCGCCGCGAGGACGGCACCCGCCGGACCGCCACCGACGATCGCGATCTCGACTTGTTCAGGTGCGCTCATTCCCCGGCCCCGAGCGGGTCCGGCAGCTCCGGCGGCTCCACATGGGCGCCCGATGCTTCGGACGCCGCCGGGACCGCCGCGATCGCGTACCGCTGCCCGAACGCACCGCGAAATGTCCCGACCGGCGCCAGCCCGGCGGCTCGCAGCATCGCGGCCATCTCGTCCGCCCGGTAGGCCCGCCGGACGGACAACGGCCCGTCGTGCCTGGTGTACCGGTTCCCTGTCAGGACGTGCCCGATCAGCCACGCCCCGATCCAGCCGAGCCGGCTCCGGTCGAGGTCGTTGACAACGACGCCCAGCCGCGCGACCCGGTGCATCTCGCGCAGGAGGACGACGGCCGCATCGGGTGACAGGTGGTGCAGGACAAGCGAGGCATGGGCGACGTCGAACGAGCGATCCGGATAGGGGAGTGACGTGCCGTCGCCGAGTTGCAGGGCGAGATCGGGAGTCGTTCCGGCCGCCGGGTTCGCCACCACGGCCGCCGCGAGGACCTCCGCCCGGCTATCGAGACCGACGACCACCCAGCGCCGACCGCGCGCCGTCGCCCGGCGGAGCAGCGCGAGCGGGATGTCTGCCCCTCCGGTTCCGACGTCGAGCATCGTCAGCTCGGGTCGATGGGCGGCCAGCGCATCGATGGCATCCGCACTGAGTCGAACGCCCCCCAGCCACCGATTGATCCGGCGCAGGTCGCGCAGGTTCGCGGTCAGCGTCGCCGGGTCGTCGAGCGGGCCATCGAGCAGCTCGACGGCGTCGGTGCGGCGTTCCATCGGTGCAGCGTACGACGCGCCCGTACGATGGGCCGATGATCGTCGTTTCCGGGGAGGCGCTTATCGACCTCGTCATCCAGCCCGACGGGAGCCTCCGCGCCGTCCCGGGTGGCGGGCCGTTCAACACGGCGCGGACGATCGGTCGGCTCGGCGTTGCGGCGGCCTTCCTCGGACGGCTCTCGCGCGACCGGTTCGGCGGCTTCCTCCGCGGCGCGCTTATCGACGACAGCGTCGACGTTTCGATGGCCGAACCCACCGACGCCCCGACGACGCTCGCCATGGCCGAGTTGGACGACGAAGGCATCGCCACCTACCGGTTCCATACCGCGGAGACCGCCTCGCCCGAGCTGTCCCATGAGGCCGTCGTCACTGCGCTCGCCACCCGACCGGCCGCGTTCCATCTCGGCACGCTTGGGCTCGTGCTCGAGCCGATTGCGGCGGCGCTCGAGGCCGGGATGGCGACCGCGGACGAGGCGACGGTCGTGATGCTCGACCCGAACTGCCGCCCGCTCGTCATCCGCGACCGCGCGGCTCATCTGGCGCGGATCCGGCGCGTGGCCGCCCGCGCCGACATCGTCAAGGTGAGCACGGACGACCTCGACTGGCTTGAACCGGGTCAGGAGTCGGTCGCAGCCGCGCAGGCGCTCCTCAAACGCGGTCCCCGGGTCGTCCTCATCACGGACGGCCCGGGAGACGCCCGGATCGTGACCCGCGACGAGGTCGTCGCCGTCCCGGTTCTGCGGGTCGGCGTCGTCGACACCGTCGGCGCGGGCGACGCGTTCGGGGGCGGGTTCCTGGCGCGCTGGATCGAACGGGGACTTGGCCGAGCCGACCTCGACAACCGTGCAGCCCTCCGTGATGCCGTCGAGTTCGCGGTCGAGGTCGCGGCCCTCACCTGCCAGCGCACCGGCGCCGATCCGCCGCGGCGCGCGGAACTCGCCTCGTTGCGTTGACCGCGGCCGCTAGGCTTCCGAGCATGCAGCCTGCCACCCGACGCCTCGTTTCGGTCGCCTTCTCGGCCCTCCTCGTCGGCGCCGTGGTGCCGAGCGTATCGGCGGTCACGGCCACCTTTCCGATCGTCAGTCTCAACGACCGCGGCGCAGACGTCGGCGCGCTCCAGGGCCTCCTGCTGGCCCGCGGATCCCGCGCGAGGGCTGACGCTCGGCGCCTGGGTCGGACCGTGTGACCGCACCGCCTGGCGTCCTCGGGCGGCCACGGCCAGCCGCTTGTTCTTCGTGGGAG
>JBDTNS010000166.1:0-4902 GCA_039933675.1 Chloroflexota bacterium | reverse complement strand
ACTTGTCCTCGACCCAGACCTCGGGCCCGAGCCGGGCGATGATCGCGGCGGCGTCCTCGGCAGGTGACGCGAGCATGAACTTGAGTGGGTGGAAGAGCGCGATCGAGGCGCTCGCCAGGGCGTCGTCGCGGGCGAGGCCGGCCAGCTGGCCGACGTCCCCGACCAGCATCCCGGCCCACTTGACGTCGTCGAGCGGGCGGTCGAAGGCACGCGCGACGGCAGCCTCCACCAGCCCCTCGCGAAGCCCGATCCGCAGGTCGCCACCGAGCACCTTGACGATGTACTTGGCCGTCATCGGTTCGGACCGCTCGAGGAGCGTCCGCAGCACCGCGGACTTGCGGGCGGCACCGGAGGCGAGCTCGATCTCGGTGAACGCGGCGGCCACCTCGGGGAGCGTCGGGCTCAGCTCGGGCGCCGGCGCGTGGCCGGCCATCCGCAGCACCTCGGCCACCGCGATCCCGAGGTCGGAGGAGCGGTCGTAGGCCTCGCCCAGCGCGGATCGCGGGACGTCGGCGATCTGGCTGACGGTCGTGGCGATCGCCGACCAGCCGAGCCCCGCGGCACGCTGATCGGCCTCGGCAAAGGGTCGCCCGGTCAGGAAGATCGCGGCGGGCGGCAGTTCGTCGGGGGTGAGGCTGCGCAGGTACTCGGCCAGGAGGGCCGTCTTTTCGGACGTTCGAGTGGTCGCCGCGAGATGCTCGGCCAGCTCGCTCCAGCGACGCATTGGGCGATGGTATACCGTGCCGGAGATGGTGCAGCGGCAGTGGTTTCCGGAGGCGCTGACGGGGTCGCGCGTCAGCCTGCGCCGCCACGTGCCGGGGAACATCGCGGCGTTCCTGCGCTGGTACGCGGATCCCGAGATCGCGCGACTCGCCCGTTACCAGGCGACGCCGATGCGTCTCGAGGAGATCGAGCGCTTCTTCGCCGCCCGCGTGGTCGGGCCCGAGGCGCTCGCGATGGGCGTGCACGAGAAGGCGACCGGCCGATTGATCGGGACGTGCGCGTTCAGCCAGCTCGATGGTGAAAACGGCTCGGCGCTCTACCACATCACGATCGGCGAACAGGACGCGTGGGGTCATGGGTTTGGGACCGAGGCGACCCAGCTGATGCTCGACCACGCCTTCGGAACGCTCGAGTTGCACCGGATCGCGCTCTACGTCTTCGAGTTCAACGAGCGCGCCATCCGCGCCTACCAGCGCTGCGGTTTCGTCATCGAGGGCCGCTCGCGCGAGTCGATCTGGCGCGACGGACGCTGGTGGGACGAGCTCGCCATGAGCGTCCTCGAGAGCGACTGGCGAGCGAGGCGCGCGCCGAGCACGAGCGACGGGGGGGCAGGAACCGGGGCCGAGGCGCCGGCGGTCGCCGAGACGCCGGCCGTGATCGCCGCGCACGCGCCGGCCGTGGTCGCCGGGCCGCCGGTCGAGGTCACCAGGATCGCAGGGAGGTGGCGATGACGACGACAGGCGGCGCGGCCGATGCGGCGAGAGCCGAGGTTCGCGAGCTGATCGCGGCCAAGGGCCACGCGGTCGACAACGCGCGGGCGGCACTCGCCCGCCTTGACGATGCGTTCGTGCAGGGCGACCTCGTAGCGACCCGCGCGCTCGAGACGTATCTCGCCGACCTGAGGCTCGCACTTGAGCAGGACGACGGGCAGAAGCTCGGCGGCAAGAGCGCCGAGGCCGCGCGGTTCATCCTGCGGGCGATCGATCGCGAGCTGGACTTCGCCTGACCGCAGTCGGGTCGGCGAGCACGATTTGGAGGCCGACGATGATCAAGCTCTGGAGCGAGTTGCCCGCCGCGCGGTCCCGGGAGGTGGCAGCAGACATCGCGACGGTCATCTGGGTCGCCTTCTGGGGAAGCATCGTTTGGCAGCTGTTCCAGTTCCTGTCGAGCTTCGCGCAGGCCGGTCGCAGCGTCCGTGACGGCGGCAACACCATGGTCCAGGGTGGTCGCGATCTCGGCGAGTCCCTCGCCGGCCTGCCGGTCGTCGGGACGCAGGTTCGTGACATCGCCGCCGGCGCGTTTGCCAGCGCGGGCACACCGATCTCGTCGTTCGGGATCCAGCTCGAACAGTTCATCTTCATCATCGCCGCCGTGCTCGCCCTCATCCTCGCGCTCGTCACGCTCCAGCCGTGGCTCGTGCGCTACCTGCCATGGCGCTGGGAGCGCTTGCACCGTCTGCGATCCGCCCACCGCGCCATCCGCATCTCGCCTGCCGGCACCGACACGGCGACCGAACGGGTCCTGGCGATGCGGGCCGTCAGCCGGCTCGAGTACGCCACGTTGCTCGAGTACTCGGACGATCCGCTCGGCGACTGGGCTAACGGCCGCCACGACCGGCTCGCGCGCGCCGAGCTGGCGAGCGTGGGCCTGCGTCCCTGACCGACGAGCGCGGCACTCGCCGGGCGCGAGCCCTAGACTTTCGGTCTCGACCGCTCGACCGCACCCGATCAGAGGCCTGCCCATGACCGACGTCAAACCGGGAATCCTGCTCTGGAGCCAGGCTGCGACCTGGACCGAGATGCTCGATGCGGCCAAGCGGGTCGATCGCCTCGGGTATGCCCACCTGTGGACCTGGGACCATCTGTACGCGATCTTCGGCGACCCGCACCAGCCGATCTTCGAGGGCGGGTCGCTGCTCAACGCCTGGGCGCGCGAGACCGAGCAGACGCGCCTCGGGCTGCTCGTGTGCGCCAACACGTTTCGCAATCCGGGGCTCGTCGCCAAGACCGTCGCGACGCTCGACCACGCGAGCGATGGCCGGGCGATCCTCGGGATCGGCGGGGCTTGGATGGAGCCCGAGCACACGGCGCACGGTATCGACTTCGGGAGTGGCTTCGGCCAGCGCCTCGACTGGCTCGACGAGTCGGTGAGCGCCATCCGGAGGCTTCTCGACGGAGAGTCCGTCACGTCGGAGCCGGGTGGCCATTACTCGTTCAACGACCTGCGTCACCACCCGCTGCCGGTCCAGAAGCGCCTGCCGATCATGATTGGCGGAAGCGGCGAGAAGAAGACGCTGCGGACCGTTGCGCGCTATGCCGACATGTGGAACGCGATGGGCCCGCTCGACGTGATGCAGCACAAGATCGAGGTCCTGCGGGAGCACTGCGACGCCGTCGGACGCGACATCGACGAGATCGAATTCACGCTCGGCGTGAAGGTCACGATCCGCGATACGGAGGCCGAGGCCATTCGCGTCTGGAAGGCCGCGATGGAGCACAACCGGACGCCGCTCGCGGACGTCGAGGACGACTCGACGTTCTGGAACGGCACCGCCGAGCAGCTCGCCGATCAGCTCCGGCCCTACGTCGAGCTCGGCTTCCGGACGGTCATCTCGGAGCAGCCGGCGCCGTACGACGTCGAGACGCTCGAGCGCTTCATCGGCGAGGTCCTGCCGCTGCTCTGATCCTTGCTAGCCTTTCGATCCATCAGCCGACGACGTTCTCGAGGATCGCGCGGGCCTCTGTGGCGCTCGGCAACCGCGGCGAGTTGCGAATGGCTGCGTCGTCGAGTGTGTCGATGACGAGCTGCTCGATCGCTTCGTCGTCGGCCAGGCCGAGCCGGCGCAGCGACGGACGCTGGTCGAGGTCGCGGAGGAGCTTGTCGATCGCGCCGATCGCGACGGCCGCTGCCGTAGATTCGGGCTCGGCGCCGGACGCGACGCCGAGCGCGATCCCGACGAGGGCCAGCTCCCGATCCCGCGCGCCAAGGTAGAACCGCAGGACCTCTGGCAGGACGGTCGCAAGCGCCGTTCCATGGGCGACCTTCCCGCGCGAACCGATCGAATGACCAAGGGCGTGGACGAGTCCGACGCCAGTGCCGCTCGCCTGGCCGACGCCGGCGAGGTGCGACGCGACGAGCAGCTGCGACCGAGCCTCCAGGTCCGACCCGTCGGCGACCGCACGACGCAGCCAGGTTCCGACCGTCCGGATGACGCCGAGCGCGACGGCCTCGGCGAATGGGTTCGGGTTGGCCGACAGGAGCGATTCGAGCGCATGGGTCATCGCGTCGATCCCGGTGGCAGCCGTGGCCGCCGGCGGCAGCCCGACGGTCAGCGACGGGTCGAGGATCGTGGCGACGGGGAGGAGCGAGGGATGGCCGATGTAGCCCTTGCGACCGGCGATCTCGTCGGTGATGACCCCGAAGGAGTTCGTCTCGGCGCCGGTCCCGGCGGTCGTCGGGACGGCGACGAGTGGTCGCCCGGGCGCAAGGTCTGGCCCGTCGTACTCCAGGTCCCAGACTGGCAGGTCGTTCGCGGCTCGCAGATCGAGGGCCTTGGCCGTGTCCATCGAGGAGCCGCCGCCGACCGGAACGACGACCGTGCCCTCCAGCCCGAAGGTGCGGAGCGCCTCGGCGCCGCGCTCGACGGTCGAGGCACCTGGATTGGGTTCCACGTCCGCGAAGAGGGCGGCCTCGATGGCGACCGTCGCCAGCGCACCAAGGACGCGCTCGATGACGCCCGAGCGCTGAACTCCGGGATCGGTCACCACGAATACCCGCGTGCCGCCGGCCCAGGCGACCACCTCGGGGAGTCGCTCGATCTCACCCACACCGAAGAGCACGCGGTTGCGCAGGACCATCTCGAACGATCGATCGGCAAGCCGGCTCATTGGATTACCTCGAGGACGGTATCGGTCTCGGTATCGCGCCGGACGGTCAGCCAGCGCCGGCAGCCGGCGGCGTGGAACCAGCGCTCGATTGTCGCGTCGTCGGGGTTCTCGAAGACCCAGACCTCGTCGAAGTCGCGCTCGTCCGGATCGGTGATCCAGTCGGGGGCGGGACGCCGCTCGCCACCGAACGTGAACTCGTCGAGCGGTCGTCGGCCGCAGCGCGGGCAGGGAAGCCAGAGCATCAGCGCGTTCCCGCCGAGCCCTGGTCGGCCAGGACATGGTCGCGCCGGAA
>JBDTNS010000165.1:0-4919 GCA_039933675.1 Chloroflexota bacterium | reverse complement strand
GCATGGACTGCGGCTCGATCATGGTCCGCAACGGCAGTTGCTATAAGTGCCTCAATTGCGGATCAACAAGCGGCTGCAGCTGACATCCAAGGCACGGGAATGGTCCGCAAACCCGCCCGAGTGGCCGGGGACCCCTACGGCGACGTCCGTTAGCGTCACGTCGCCGATCTCGGGTCCGTCCGTGTTGAGCGCGATCCGGATCCGGACCCGGACTGCAACGCGATCCGGCCATGCGTGATCACGCAGTAGCCGCTGGATGGCCTTCTATCGCCGCTGCGACTGACGCATGGCTACCACCGCGAGCTGCACTCTCGAGGCCACATCGAGCTTCGCATATGCGTGGCGCAGGTGGGAGTCAACGGTGTGGCGCGAGATGAGGAGGCTTCCGGCCACCTCCTTGTTCGTCGCTCCGCCGGCTACCAACTTGACCACCCTCAGCTCTGAATCGGTCAGACTTTCCCAGCCTCGGGTCGTTCGTGCCCGGAGTCGCTTCGCGGTCGGAGGTAGCCCGATGGCGCGAAGAGCGCCATTGAGGCGAAGCCGATCGTAGTATGCACCCAGTTGTTTGTAGGTCGCATCCGCTCGGCGTGCGAGCTCCAGCGCTTCAGCATGTTGTCGGCTCCGGGCAAGGCTAAGCGCCGTTTCCTCGAGCGCAAGCGCGTGGTCAAACACTCGTGGGCTCCGTCCGTACGCCGCGGAAGCCCTCAGCAGAAGGTCGGGGGAATCGTCGAGCAGTCCGGCGCACCGGAGTGCGGCTCCCTCGGCTGAGGCGACGCTCATTCTCTCTGCCATTCGATATGCCTCGCTGACGATCGGCCGCGCATCGCCACGGTGGCCGTTGGCGAGGTGCAGCCGTACCAGGTCGGGCGCGAGCAGACGGATTTCGGCGCGCACTCCAGATCGGATGTTTTCATCCCACGCGGAGGCGAGGGTTTGCTCGGCTGCTGCGAGGTTTCCGGTTGCTTCATGGACAAGCGCACGAGCACCAGCGAGCAGAGCGCTGCCAGTCTGGCGACTGCCGCCGTCCGACTTCTCAAGGAGCTTCCGCGCTTCGTCGGTCTCACCGCGATGCACCAAGATCCGAGCTAAGCGGCTGAGTGCTCCCGTGAGGACGCCGACCTGGAGGTCATATTCATCCGCAATCGCCTGCGCCGCCTCGTCTTCGGCGACCGCGTCGTCCCAACTGCCGCGCAGCCAGTGAATGTTGGCCAGTTCGGAGTGGTAGAGGGGCAGCGGCCATGACGTGCCGGTCGATTCGGCAGCACGGCGTCCCTCATCGATGATCGTTGCCGCGCGATCAAGTTGGTCGGTGAAGATCAATGTCAGGGCGCTGAAGAACCACGGCTGCGCTTGTTGTCGCCCGCGAGGATCGAGGCGGCGACCCAGCGCCACCGCCGCCGTCCCAGTTTCGACAGCCGCCAGGCACTCGCCCGAGAACATCTGCGCCCACGCGAGCGCGCCGAGAGTGGCGCACCTCGCGACTCGGTCTTGACGGGTGTTTGCGAGGAACGACTTCGTTCGTTCCTCCAGCGATTGGATCTCGCCGGCGAACGCGGCGGCTACGAGCCGGAACGCATGGAGTCGGGAGCCATCTCGCGATCGTGATGCCAAAGCGATCGGGAGCTCGAGTGCCTCCCGAGGCCGTCCGTGCCATGTCAGGGCATGAGTCAGGGCCGCGTCGACCTCGATGGCACGCCGGGGCACGGAGCGATCGCTCATCAGTGATCGCAAATCGTCCTCTACCTCAGCAAGTCGACCCGCAGCGACGCTGGCGAGGGCGAGCTGGACGTGGACCTCGGCCGACGCCCGCGGTGCGATGGCTATCGATCGAGCGCGCTCCAGCAGCCGAATACTGAGCTCGGGCGCGGTCTCCAACGCCTCGTCTGCGGCCCTCCGAAGCCAAGCCACCGCCCGCTCGTCACCCGGCCCTGCTCCAAGGGCGAACTGTGCTGCGACTCGCGCGGCAGTGACGCTCGCTTCCGCCAGCCTTTCGCCGGCTGCGCGATGGAGCTGGCGCCGAAGGGCGACCGGAATGGCTTCGTAGATCGCGTCGCGAACGAGCGGGTGCCGGAACGCCAGGGACGTCTCGTCGGCGTCGATTATTCCGGCCCGCATCACCTCCTCGAGCCGGGACAGCAGGGCGAACGGCGGGCATCCCACGAGCAGCGCGAGATCGTTCGGGTTGAATGCCGAACCGAGGACTGCCGCCTGCAGAAGCAGGTCCCGGCTGTCACTCGATAGGAACTGCAGACGGCGGCGGACGGATTGACGGAACCGCAACGGCCCGGGGTCGCTGCGAACCACCGTGGCCTGGCCGGCCTGGATGTTGATCGAACCCTCTTCGATGAGCCCATCGAGGAACTCGATCAGAAGCAGTGGATTCCCGCCTGCGCGAGCGGCGAGCGCGAGCAGCTCCGGCGATGGCGAGGCGCTCAGCCGCTCCGTCGCCAGATTCCGCACGCCCTCCATCGACAGCGGCGAAAGGGCAACATGCGTCGCACCATCGCGGAGCAGTCGGTCGACCAGTCGAGCAGCGAGCGGGGGATATTCGGGGCGAGCAGCCAGCAGGAGAAGCACAGGAAGACTTGCAAGACGCTGGGCCAGGGCCCACACCACGCGAAGCGTTCCGTCATCGGCCCAATGCAGGTCGTCGATAGCGAGCACAACCGGCGACTGGTGGGCGAGCTGCTCGATCTCGTCGCCGAAGGCGTTGATGCTCGCCGTCTGCGTGGAGCCTCTCGCCGTCTCCCCGCGGTCTCTGAGTGCCTCATGCAACGCCTGGAACGGCGTCGCCAGCTCGGGCTCTGGCGATCTCCCGCGAAGCGTGAGAAACCCTCGACTCGTGGCGATCAGCAGCGCATGGCGAATCAGGAGGCTCTTGCCGATACCGGCTTCCCCTTCGATTACGACGATTTGTCCGACGCCACCCGCCGCGCGGTCGATCCGCGCGGCGAGAAGCGCGACCTCCTCTGTGCGGTCTTGCATGCCGTCGATTGTGTTCGTGCCTCGTCAAGAAATCACGTAAACACGGGATGTTCGGGGGCACTGTGCCCTGCCATGGTGCTTGTACCCACTCGGGTCGTATCGCAGACGGAATGATGGAGGTGAATAGGTGACGTGGTGGAAGAGACACACGAAGGCTGCCGCGGTCATGGCCATCCTGACCTTGTTCGGCTGGCAGGCGACGGTCCTCGCTGCGCCGGCATCAGAGTCGGCGTACTTCGACGGTCAAACGTACCAGATCAACGTTGCGGGCGCGGTGAAGGTCGACGCTGACCCTCCACTCCTTCGCCAGGCGATCCCGATGTTCCTCATCGGCTTCCCCGTCGCGCCGGGCATGACCGGCCCCCTCACCTTGCCCTCGGGCTATCAGCCGCAGGCGAACGGCATTCCAGTTCCCGTCCCGTACCACGATCACGTGCTGTCGTGCGTGCCGGCAGCAGCTGGTCGATCGTGCCACTATGTCGCCCGCTTGCGGGTCGTGAACCTTCGGTACACGTGGGACTTCGCCTACAGCCTTGGCTTCGCACCCATCACCCGGGTGCAGGACATCGAAGCGGCTGAGGCTGCTGGGCACCTCCAGGCCATCAATCCAGGGGCCAGCGACCCGTATCAATACTGGACGAACGACGTTCTCGTCCGACCCGTCGTGCTAGCCAAGAACTAGTCTCCGCACGGTCGCAAGCCGGAGCCTTTCGAGACGGTGGAGTCGGATGCCTCGGGCGTCCGGCTCCGCCGTGCTGTCAACGATCCTCTATCGAACCGACCGTAGCCATCCGTCTCGCCCAGGAATGGCCGGCCCCACGCGCGGTGTTGGCTCGGTCTTGGCGCAGGATCGTGTGGCCGGGCGAGTTCGGGATCGTGGCGTGTAGGGCAGGTTTGGTGCTGTCTGTCTACCGACCAATTGGTCAGGCCGTCGGCCAGGAGCTCGAGGACCTCGGTTTCGCGGGCCGTCAACGCGCTGGGGTCGGGCGCGGAACGGCGGGTCGGGGTGGTCGCCACGCGGGCCCGGCGGGCGAGATCGTCGACCAGCCGCTGAAGGGGTTCGGCGCCGAGGGCGGCCGCCGTCTCGGCTTCGCTTCGTGGAACCCGAACATCAACTGCCCGTAGTCTTCCAGTCGCCGGGCGGGTGAACGTCCGGGAACGACCGGGTGACACCGGGACGCTGACCGGGGCTCCGTCAATTCGGACGGAGCCCCGCTGGCGTGCCCCTGTAGGTCGCACCGCTAGACGTATCCGGCGTCGGCGTAATCCCAGGCGCGGATCGCATCGGGTTTGAGTCGCACGATGACTCCTCCCTCAAGCAGATAGTCCGCGAGATCAGCGCCCGGATCGTAGGCCTTCACGTACCGACGGACGATCGCGCGGCCCAGCTCGTCGTAGCCATCCGAGGTCAGACTGGCGCGTCCGCTCGCCTCGATTGCCCGGTAGGGTCGGTCATCCTCGGCAACGATCAGGCTGACCCGCGCGTCACGCTCCAGCATCCGGATCTTTCGGTCACCGCCCGGGACCTGGAATGAGAATGCACCATCGTGAAAGAGGTGCCAGACGGGCGTCAGGAGAATCGAGCCGTCGGCCCGATGGATGCCGACGATCGCGTTGAGCGGTCGCTCAAGCAGGTCACCGAGATCCTCGGGTCGAAGATTCCGACGCATGCTCGAGATGATAGGAGCATCCGCTACGCTGGCCAACGGCACTGTTTCCGTCAGAGATATCCCTCCGGGACCGGACCGACCACCTCCATCGCGTATCGCTCGGCGATCTCGGACAGGACGTCCGGTCCGACATCGCCTGCCGTGCTGGCTTCGGCAAGGTCGTCGAAGTAGCCGACCATGCCGGCCGGGGTGTAGAGATTGAGCTTCCGGCTCGGGACACCGCCGACTCGAAAGCCGTGCGACATGCCGGCCGGGATGAGGATG
>JBDTNS010000164.1:0-4920 GCA_039933675.1 Chloroflexota bacterium | reverse complement strand
GCCATCTGGCAGATGACGAGGTTGTCCTCGTCGTCGCCGGTGACCGCCGCCACGACGTCGGCCCTATTGCAGCCCGCCTCGCCGAGGTATTTGCCCTCGCAGCCGTCGTGGGCGATGACGATCGAGCCGATCTCGTCGGTGATCTGCCGCGCGCGCTCGCGGTCCTTTTCGAGAAGCGCCACCTCGTGGCCGGATTCGATGAGCTCCTTGGCGAGGTAATAGCCGACCTTCCCACCGCCGACGACGAGCACGAACACGGCTCAGGCCTCCTGGCTGATGGTCGGTCCCGCGAGTGGGACGGCGACGGGGGCGGCCGCGGCACTGGCCGGCTGGACCGGGATCCTCGTGTCATGCGCTTCGTGATGACCGGTCGGCGCCAGCATCCCGGGCAGATCCCCCTTCGGCAGACTGAGGTAGCGATCAATCGCGTCGACCATCAGCCCGGTGCGACAGAGGGTGGCGATTCCGAGCTCGGCATAAGCCTTCGCCCGCAGCGGATCGTTGATCTTGGCGATGACCCGCTCGATGCCCAGCGCCTCGAAGGCGAGCTGCGCCGCCATGACGTTGCGGTTGTCGCCCTCGGTGACGGCGAGGAAGACATCAGCGCCCTCGGCGCCGGCCCGCTTGAGGACATCCTCGTCGGTCCCGTCGCCGCGGATCGCGGTCCCGCCGAACGAGGCCGGCAGCCGGTCGAACGCCGCAGTCGAGCTGTCGAGCACGACGACCTCGTGACCGTTCCGGTCGTACGCATCGGCGGTGGATGCGCCCACTCGGCCACACCCGACGATGACGATCTTCACGTTGACTCCTCGGTCATCGGGTCGCGCACGACCCACACGGCACACGGTGCGTTCTGCAGGATGTACGGAATCGTGCGGCCGATGGCGAATTCGCCACCGAAACGCTTGCGAAATGGAAGCCCGACGACGAGGAGGTCCGCACCACGTTCGGTCGCCTCGTCGACGATGGCGGCGCCGACGTCCCGCGCCTGGAGCAGGACCGGGTCGAGCCGGACCTTGTAGTCCTCGGCCACCGACTCGGCAATGTCGAGAACGCGCTGGACCTCTTCGGAGCGGCCCGCGATGTCGGCATCCAGTGGGAGTGTCCAGTCGATCTCGACGACGTGGACCGCGATCACCTCCGCCTTCGAGTGACGGGCCTCATCCGCGATGAGGCGGATGATCCGAGCGTCGCTGGGGCCGCCGTTGAGCGCGACGACCGCACGCTGGAAGATCGGTGTATGGGCGTCTGACATGGCCAGTCACGATACCACCGGCACGGGCGCCAGGCGGACGGCTCAGTCGGGTGGGTCTTTGGCGGCCCGCTCCGCGCTCCGTTCGCCGCCGACCGCGGCCTCGAAGAGTGCCGTGTCCTCGCGGCGGTAGGGAACAGCGACGACGACGGTGTGCGGCCGGCCCAGCAGCGCCGTCCGGAGCCGCTTGGCTGACTGGTTGTAGAGGATCCGTTCCCACCAGCTGCGCGCCACGTACTCGGGAATCACGACAAAGGTGATCGGGTCCGGCTTGTCCGGGGGCCAGGCCGCATCGAGGACATCGAGATACGCCAGGAGCGGACCGACGAGCGTCCGATACGGCGACTCGACGACGACCAGCGGGACGCCCGGGATCTGCCGTTCGAACTCGGCCCTCAGCTTCGCCGCCGCCTCCGGGTCGTCCGAGATGTAGACCGCGCGGATGTCCTCGCTGACCGATCGGCCGACGTTGATCGCCTGGACGACCGCCCGGGTGAGACCGGGGATCGGGACGACGACCCGTTCCTCGCGATGGGGCGGTCGGACGACCATGTCGGGCGCGACTGCCAGCTCGCTGGCCGAACGCGAGTACTGGCGGTTGATGAAGACCATCATCGCCACCAGGGTGGGCACCAGGATCACGACGAGATAGGCGCCGTTGAAGAACTTCTCGGAGACGACGACGAGCAGGACCACGGCGGTCAGCACCGCCCCCGTCGCGTTGACCGCCATCCGCCAGCGCCAGCCACTGTCCCGCTCGCGCCGCCAATGCCTGACCATCCCGATCTGGCTGAGCGTGAAGCACACGAACACCCCGACCGAGTAGAGCGGGATGAGCGCGTGCGTGTCCCCGCCGAACGCCCACAGCAGCCCGAAGGCGATGGCCGCGAGGAGCACGATCCCCCATGAATACGCGAGCCGGTCGCCGCGGAAGGAGAACTGGCGGGGCATGTAGCCGTCCTCGGCGAGGATCGCGGCGAGGCGCGGGAAGGCGTTGAAGCTCGTGTTCGCGGCGAGGAACAGGATGAGCGCGGTGCTGGCCGCGAAGGCCACGAAGAGCGGCGAGCCTCCACCGAACGCCGCCTGCGCCGCGAGCGCGACGATCGAGGGACCGCCAGCCTCGGTCGGGCGGAGGCCGTACTGGACCGCAACGAGGGTCAGGCCGACGAACAGGATCCCGAGCAGGATCGCCATCGCGGTCATCGTGTTCGCGGCGTTCTTCGCCTCGGGCGGCTTGAACGCCGGGACGCCGTTGGCGATCGCCTCGACGCCGGTCAGCGCGACGGAACCGCCGGCGAACGCCTTGAGCAGGAGCAGGATCCCGATCGGCTCGAAGTGGTTCGGGAACGGCACCGCGTCGGCCGTCGTGACCGGGACGACCGTCCCGCCGACGATGTGGAAGAGCCCGATCCCCACGATCGCGAGGGCGAGGCCGACGAACAGGTACGTCGGCACCGCGAAGATGTTTCCCGACTCGCGCAGCCCCCGCAGGTTCGCGATCGTGATCAGCGTGATCGAGATGAACGCGATCTCGATCCGCACGTCATAGGCCTGCGGCACGACCGACTGGATCTGGGCGATGGCAGCCGCGGTCGAGACCGCGACGGTCATGACGTAGTCGATCAGGAGCGCCGCCGCCGCGATCAGGCCGAAGATCGGGGCCAGGTTGGTTCGAGCCACGATGTAGGCGCCGCCGCCGTTGGGGTAGGCGCGACAGACCTGGCGGTACGAGAGGGAGACGACGGCGAGCAGGATCGTGATCGCGATCGAGACCCACAGCGACAGGAACAGCGCGCTCGCTCCCGCGAGCAGGAGGACGCGCAGGATCTCCTCGGTGGCGTAGGCGGACGAGCTGATCGCGTCCGAGCTGAAGATCGCCAGCGCCTTGGTCTTGGTCAGGCGCTCGCCGATCTCCTCCTCCGTCGAGAGCGGCCGCCCGAAGACGGCCGCCCGGATTCGGTTGACGAGACGGCCGCTCGGCGTGAGCGCGCGGTTGGCCGCGGGCTTGGCGACGAGCTGGCCGGGACCCATGTATCGGAAATACGGTGCGTGCGGCCGTTCAACCCGGACGCGCCGGTCTGCAGGCTTGCGACCCTGCAAGGGCCGCCTCCCTCCGATCAAATGGGGCTCCGATGTGATGGGATGCTGGGCTGGGGCGGCCCTCAGTGGCCGCGCCGATAGGGTACGTCAGCGATGACGGTGTGCTCCCGGCCGACCAGCACGGTCTTCAGCCGTTTCGCCGTCTGGTTGTAGAGCAACCGGTCCCACCAGTGGCGCGCGACATATTCAGGGAGGACGACGATCGTGATCGGGGCCTCCTTGTCCGGCGGCCAGGCCTGGTCGAGGATGTCGAGATAGGCGACGACCGGGGAGATGACCGCCCGGAACGGTGACTCGACGATGACCAGCGGGACGTCGGGGAGCTGCCGCTCCCAGCGAGCCCGGAGCGCATCGGCCGCCTCGAGGTCGTCGGTGACATACACGGCGCGGACGTCGTGGGCCAGTGAGCGCCCGAAGTTGACGGCCTGGACGACGGCTCGGTTGACGCCGTTGACCGGGACGATCACACGCTGTTCGCGGTGCGGGCCGGGCAGTACGCCGTCGTCGCGGACGCGCAGTTCCTCTTCCTGCGAATCGTATTGGCGACGGATGAACGACATCAACGCGACCAGGATCGGGATGAGGACCAGGACGAGCCACGCCCCGTCGAAGAACTTCACCGCGGTCACGATGACAGCCACGACCCCGGTCAGGGCCGCGCCGAAGGCATTGATCGCAAGGCGTCGGCGGTAGCCCGGCGACTTCTCGCGGAGCCAGTGCCGAATCATGCCGGTCTGGCTGATCGTGAAGTCGATGAAGACCCCCACCGCGTACAGCGGGATAAGGGCGTGCGTGGATCCGCCGAACAGGAAGATCAGCGATGCCGCTAGCGTGGCGAGGACGATGATCCCGTACGAGAACGCCAGCCGGTCGCCACGCAGCGCGAATTGGCGCGGCATATGGCCGTCGCCGGCCAGGATCGCGAGCAGCCGCGGAAACGCGTTGAAGCTCGTGTTCGCGGCAAGGAAGAGCAGCAGCGCGGTGAATCCCTGGAAGAGGATGAACGGGACACCATCGCCGTAGACGGTGCGGGCCACCTGCGCGATCACAGTCTGCTTCTCGGGATGGTCGATCGGCAGCACGGCGAAGTTGACCGCCAGGAAGGTGATCCCGATGAACAGCGTGGCCAGCAGGCCGGCCATCACCGCCAGCGTGGTCGCGGCGTTCCTGGCCTCCGGCGGTTTGAACGCCGGGACGCCGGTGGTGATCGCCTCGGTGCCGGTCAGGGCGACCGCGCCGGCCGCGAACGCCCGCAGGACGATGAGCACGCTGAGCGGTTCGAAGGTGCCCGTGAGCTGGGTGACGAGGGTCGGCCCGTAGGTCGCGCCCTGACCGAGCACCAGGATCCGGAAACTCCCGACGACGATCATCAGTAGAGCCGATCCGATGAACAGGTAGGTCGGGACCGCGAAGATGTTGCCCGCCTCGCGCAGGCCACGCAGGTTGGCGACGGCGATCAGGCTGATGGCGATCACCCCGATCAAGACTCGCTCGTCGAACAGGATCGGGAACGCGGAGACGATCTGCTCGACGGCCGACGAGGTCGAGACCGCGACGGTCATCACGTA
>JBDTNS010000163.1:0-4935 GCA_039933675.1 Chloroflexota bacterium | reverse complement strand
CGATGGCGACGACGACGAGAGCGTGGCGCTGCCGGTTGCCCCGCGCGACGAGGCGGACAACGCACGGCTTGCCGCCACCGCCGACGAGATTTCCGCGCCGATCGAGCGCAGCACGACCCGCGTGGTCGTCAACGGCCTGGTCAGCGTCGCGAGCATCGCCACATTCAAGCGCAGTCTCGGCCACGTGGCCGGAGTCTCGGCCATCGGCGTCGCATCGGGTCCTGACGGGGAGTTCGTCTTCACCGTCAGCCACGGTGCCGGCGTCGTCCTCGCCGACGCGATCAGCGAGCTCCCGGGCTTCGGTGCCCAGGTCACCCCAGATTCGACCGGCGGGCTGCTGGTCGCCGCCCACGACCCCGACACCGACGCCTGAGCGCAACCCCAACCCTCGAGGAGTCATCCGTGGCCCGTCCCGCCATCGTCGTCGCCCTTCCCCCGACTGAGTCGACCACCGTCTCCGCCGAGTTGCTCGCAGCCGGGTTCGAGGTCATCTCGGTCGAGTTCCCGCGCGAGCTCGAGGGCGCGCTCGACGCCAGGCGCGACATTGCGCTGGCCATCCTCGATGGCGAGCTCGAGACCGACGAGGCGAACGCCTACCAGGCCGCGCTGCGCGACGCCGGACGACCGATCCCGTCGCTGACCGTCGTCTCGCCGCGCGCCTTCGAGCGCCTGTCGACGACCATCGAGAGCGGCTCCGACAGCGAATACTTCACCCGACCCTATTCCGCCGACTCGATCCGCTGGCGTGTTGAGGCCATGTGCATCCGCCGCGAGACCGTCGATGACGGCAGCGGGCCGGTCCTCCAGGGCGGCGACATCGGCCTTGGCGCCTGGACCGGACGCGCGACCACGATCGCGATCTTCAATCCGAAGGGCGGCGTCGGAAAGACGACCGTCGCGACCAACCTGGCCGCCGCGCTTCAGATCCGCAAGGGCAAGTCGGTCCTGCTCATCGACGCCGACACCGTGACCGGCCACGTGACCACGTCACTCGGCATCGACTCCATCCGGACAGTCGCCGACAGCTGGCGCGATGAGGCCGACGGCGGGCCGATCGAGAGCCTCTACGACATCGCGTCGTCGCATCCCTCGGGGATGAAGGTCGTCGCGTTGACCGACTCGCCGCTCCACACCGACGTCCTCGATCCCGCACGGATGGCCGCCGCCATTTCGGCCGCCCGTGGCCGGGTCGACGTCATCGTCATCGACCTGCACCCGTCATACAGCACGCTCAACCAGGCCATCTTCGACGAATCCGACCGCATCCTCGTCCCGGTGACGCCGGACGTGCCGGCGATCCGGGCGGCCGTGCAGCTGCGCGATGTGGCCGGCGGTCTCGGTTGCCGCGAGCGACTGGCGATGGTCATCAACCGCGCGAACAGCGGTGTCTCCGTGGCCGACATGGAGCGAACGGTCGGGATGCCGGCGCTGGCCCTGATCCGGTCGGGTGGCCTCCTCTTCGTTCGCGCGGCGAACGAGGGCCGGACCGTCATCGAGATGTTCCCGAAGGACAAGATCAGCGCGGACTTCGACCTCCTCGCCGACCGGGTTCTCGGAACGCCGAAGACCGCACCCGCCGTGCGCACCGGCTTCCGGATCCCGACCCGCAGCCGCGAGACCGTCCGCGCCTGAGCCCGCGTCCGGCGTCACCGCCGGGACCGAACCTATCGAGCTCGATCCGTCCAGTTGACCCCGCCCATCGACCCGCCGGGCAGCTTGGCGTGGCGTTCGCCCGTCCGAGCATCGATCTGCTCCACGCCGCGCAGGTACTGGCGGTTTACGAGGATCGTGCCCTTGGCGCTGTCGCCGACCGGCCGCTCCTCGATCGTCGCCTGGGCGTCCACGATCGGGACGAACATCTCCGTCGAGCGGCTCAGCAGGCTGTCCGGCTCGTACCCCGGGTAGAGGTAGACCGTGCCGGTGACGCGATAGGGCGGAACCTCGAGCGCGACCTCATAGGACACCTTGTGAACGCGGTGGGCCGTCCGCTCGTCGGAGTTGTCGGGGAGCGAATCGTCGCCGGCGAGGACGAGGATCAGGTCGTACGGATCGACCGAGCGGAGGCCGGGAGCCGGGCCGAACGGTGCGGACCCGTCGATTGGCGCCCAGTTGACGTCGACGATGCCGATCGCCTCCCGCTTGTTGAGCGCGTCGGAGATGCGGCCGTTGACGAGCATCCGCCCCATCAGCCGCCAATCTTCGGTCAGGCCGTCGAAGGCGAGGCCTTCGGGGGCCGCGGCGGCCGGGCTGGCCGGCACGGTCGCCGCGGTCTCCCCTCCCCGCTTGCGCTTCAGAAAATCGAACGGCACGCCGTCATTCCTCCGCTGCGCCGGAGTTCGCGCGGATCGTGTCGACCACGGTCTCGTCGGCCAGCGTCGTCGTGTCGCCGAGGACACGACCTTCGGCGATGTCGCGCAGGAGGCGGCGCATGATCTTGCCCGAGCGGGTCTTGGGCAGATCAGGGACGAACATCAGGAACTTCGGGCGGGCGATCGGCCCGATGACATAGGCCACGTGCTCGCGCAGCTGGACCGCGAGCGTGTCGGAGGGCTGCTGGTCGGCCTTGAGGATGACGAAGGCGAAGATCGCCTGGCCGCTGACGTCGTCCTTCTTGCCGACGACCGCGGCCTCGGCGACGGACTTGTGGTCGACCAGCGCGGATTCAACCTCGGTCGTCGAGATCCGGTGGCCGGCGATGTTCATCACGTCGTCGACGCGGCCGAGCAGCCAGAGGTAGCCGTCGGCATCGCGCTTGGCGCCGTCGCCAGCGAAGTACATCCCGGGGAAGCGGCTCCAGTAGGTGTCCTTGTAGCGCTCGGGGTCGCCGTAGATCCCGCGCAGCATCGCCGGCCACGGCCGCTTGAGGACGAGGTAGCCGCCGCCACCGAGCGGGACCGAGTTCCCGTCGCCATCGACGACGTCGGCTTCGATGCCGGGGAACGGGAACGTCGCCGAACCCGGTTTCGTGGCGGTCACCCCGGGGAGCGGCGAGATCATGATCATGCCCGTCTCGGTCTGCCACCAGGTGTCGACCACGGGCGCCGTGTTCCCGCCGATGTGCTCGCGATACCAGAGCCACGCCTCGGGGTTGATCGGCTCGCCGACCGAGCCCAAGACGCGGAGGGTGGACAGGTCGTGCTTCTCGAGCCATGCCTCGCCCTGCTTCATGAACGCCCGGATCGCGGTCGGGGCGCAGTACAGGATCGAGACCTTGTAGTCCTCGACGATCTGCCACCAGCGGTCCCAGGCCGGGGTGTCCGGCGCGCCCTCATACATCACGCCGGTCGTCGCGTTGGCGAGCGGGCCGTAGACGATGTAGCTGTGGCCGGTCACCCAGCCGATGTCGGCCGCGCACCAGTAGACGTCGTCGGGCTTGACGTCAAAGATCGTCTCGTGCGTGAACGAGGTGCCGAGCAGATAGCCCGCGGTCGTGTGCAGGATCCCCTTCGGCTTGGCGGTCGTCCCCGATGTGTAGAGCAGGTAGAGCATGTGCTCGGAATCGACGGCGACCGGCGGGCAGTCCTCCGACTGGCGGTCGACAATGTCGCTCCACCAGTGGTCGCGACCTTCGAGCATGTGGACGTGGCCGCCGACGCGGTTGACGACGATCGTCGATTGGATCGTGGAGGTGTTGGCGATTGCCTCGTCGGCATGGTGCTTGAGCCCGACGACGTTGCCACGCCGGTAGCCGCCATCGGCGGTGATCAACACCTTGGCGCCGCAGTCGCTGATCCGGCCGCCGAGGGCCTCGGCGGAAAAGCCCCCGAAGACGACCGTATGCGGAGCCCCGATCCGGGCGCACGCCAACATGGCGATCGGGAGCTCCGGGATCATCGGCATGTAGATCGCGACCCGATCGCCGAGCCGGACGCCGAGCTCCTTGAGCGCGTTGGCTGCCTTGTTCACCTCGCGCTGGAGGTCGCGGAAGGTCAGCGTGCGGGTGTCGCCCGGCTCGCCGATCCAGTGGTACGCGACTTTGTCGCCCAGACCGTTCTCGACGTGCCGGTCGACGCAGTTGTAGGCGACGTTGAGCTCGCCGCCGGTGAACCACTTGGCGAACGGCAGATCCCACTCGAGGGTCTTCGTGAACGGCTTCGACCAGGTCAGTCGCTCCCGCGCGCGCTTCGCCCAGAACGCCTCGAAATCGGCCTCGGCCTCCTCATAGAGCGCCGAGGTCGCGTTCGCCTGCGCGGCGAAGGCCGGATCCGGCGGGAAGAGCCGCCCCTCGGCCATGAGGTTCTCGATCTCCGGGGAAGGCTGGCGAGGCTCGCTCACGGGTTCCTCATGCAGTCGGCTGGTCCGGCCATCGTACCGCGCGCCATCGTGGTGCGCGCCCGATTCCGCGAACGGCGCAGGCAGCCCACTGCGGCCACGTCAGTTCCTCGTCCGCGGCGGCGCCCATCCGTCGTTCTGCAGCGAAGAACAGATCGCGGCATATCCGTGCGATTCGGCCTGCGCTTGAAGGATCAGCTTGCGGGACGGGTGGGAATTCGGACTTGCCACGCCATCCGCGCTGTGGAGCCTGCATTCACCGCCGACCGGCGGTCTGTCTGCACCTGATCCGTGCGGTTTGTCCTCCCGGGAAGAACGCTGGCACGACCGCCTTGTTCGCGGCAGCCTACTCGGTCCCCTCGGCGAGGTCGTCCTGGTCGGGCGCGAGGTTCAGCTTGACGGCGCCGTCGGGGTCCCGCGCCAGGACGACCCGCTGCGGGCGCGGGATCTCGATGCCGTGCTGCCTGAACGCCTCGAGCAGGCGTTTGCGGAAGTCGCCGGCCGCCGCCCACTGATCGGCTGCCCGGACCGTCCCGAGGATCTTCAGGCTGATGCCGTATTCGCCCAGCTCCCCGACTCGCTCCACACGCGGTGCCTCCAGGACGCGCCGCTTCCAGACCGGGTCGCCGGCCATCTCGCGCCCGACGTTGTCGACGACCTCGA
>JBDTNS010000162.1:0-4956 GCA_039933675.1 Chloroflexota bacterium | reverse complement strand
ATGCCGTCATCGGCGACCGCCTGCCGGATGAGCCGCTCGATATCGTCCTGCGGCGGGTGTCGCTCGGGCGGCGCGAGCTGGTCGCGGCCCGCGACTGGGTCGGCGGCCTCCGACGCCGGCGCCGAGCCGCGGGACCACGCACCGCAACCGCGGAGGGGATGCTCGCCGCGAGCGGTCGGGTTCGGATCGGGGTCGCGCGGGCGGCCATCCGCGCTCCGATCGAACCCGACGGCGGGGTGCCGCCGGTCGCGGGACCGCGCTCCGCGACGAACGCGACGCCGAGCCCGATCAAGGCTCCCCCGTCGTCGACACCGATGCCCTCGGCCGCGCCCGCGGTCGCGCCTTCAGAGCCGCCTCAGGAACCGTCCGCAGCGACGGCGCCCGACACGATCGGCCGGCTCCGCGAGGCAAAACGGCGGGCTCGCGGGCGCTGACGCCGGGCCGTCCGGGCGCCCGAGACTGCCTCCTGGGCGCACCTCGGCGGCCGGTGGTAGCCTCCGGCTCGATGTCCCTCCCCCGTTCACTCGGTCTCTGTCTCGTCACGCTCATCTTGGCGGCCTGCAGCTACGTTGAGACGACCCCGCCGCCGCCGACGCCAGCGGACTTCCCGGGCGTCGCCAGCGAGCTCGCCAAGCGCGGCGTCATGATCGGACGGATCGTGTCGGGCGATCCCGGCTGCAGCGACACGACGCTCGCCCCGACCGCCATCTCGTTCGATGCGAGCGGCCTCGACCAGGCGGCGAAGGTCCGCGTCTACCTCTACGTCTTCGGGAAGCGTGCGACGTTCGATCGCCTCCGCACGACGATCGATGCATGCGCCCGAACGTACGTTACCGATCCGCAGACGTATCAATCGGTCGATCAGTCGCCCTACGTGCTCGCCGGCCAAGGCCCGTGGGGCGTGCAGTTCGAGGCGGCCCTGCGCAAAGGCCTCGAGGTCGCGGCCGGCACCGGCGACTGAGCCGGGCGATCCCTGACGGCCGCGGGCGCGCCGCCCCGGGCGACGCTAGATGACGCGCAACCCCAGGATCCGGCGCGCGATGACCAGCCGCTGGATCTGGCTGGTCCCCTCGCCGATCTCGGTCAGCTTGGCGTCGCGCAGATAGCGCTCGACCGGGTACTCGGTGACGTAGCCATAGCCGCCGTGGATCTGGATGGCGTTATTCGTCACCCGCGAGCTGACTTCCGAGGCAAACAGCTTGGCCTCCGCCGCGACGAGGCCGAAGTTGCGCCCCTGGTCCTTGAGCCACGCGGCACGCCAGACCAGGCCGCGCGCGGCCTCGATCTCGGTCGCCATGTCAGCGACCATGAACGCGACCCCCTGGAACGTGCCGATCGGCCGGCCGAACTGCTCGCGCGTCTGGGCGTACGGGATCGACGCATCGAGCGCGCCCTGCGCGATCCCGACCGCGAGGGCCCCGATCGAGATCCGCCCGCCATCGAGGATTCGCAGGAACGTCTTGAAGCCGCTCCCCTGTTCGCCGAGCATGTTCGCGGCCGGGATCCGGGCGCCGTCGAAGAGCAGCTCGCCGGTGGCCGAGGCATGGAGTCCCATCTTCTCCTCGAGCCGCCCGACCGAGAAGCCAGCGGTGTCGGCGGGGACGATGAAGGCGCTGATCTCAGCCGCACCATCGTCGCGGGTCCCGGTTCGCGCGGTGATCACATAGGTCCCGGCGTGGCCGGCGTTGGTGATGAAGCGCTTGCCGCCATCGAGCACCCAGCTCCCACCGTCGGGGCCATCCTCGTGCCGTGCGGTCGTCCGCGTTCCACCCGAATCGCTCCCGGCGCCCGGCTCGGTCAACCCATACGCGCCGATCACCTCGCCCCGTGCCATCGGGACCAGGAAGCGCTGCTGCTGCTCCTGCGATCCGGCGAGGTGGAGCGGGCCGCATCCGAGGCTCGTGTGAGCGGCGACGATCAGCCCGAGCGAGCCCCACACCCGCCCGATCTCCTCGATCGCGATGGCATATGCCAGGGTGTCGAGACCGGTGCCGCCCTCGTCCTCCGGGATCGGGATCCCGAGCCAGCCGAGCTCGCCGATCCGGCGCACGATCTCGATCGGAAAGCGCCGGGCGCGCTCGTGCTCGTCGATGACCGGGGCGACCTCGGTGAGCATGAAATCGCGGATCGTGTCGCGCAGGAGGACGTGCTCAGGCGAGAGATCGAGGTCCATCGCCACGAGCGTACCACCGGGACTGCACGTCTTGGGCGCCGGTGCTAGCCTTCGGCGATGAGGGAGCCCACGTCGCTGCCCGCTGCCCAGGGAGCAGCGCGCAACACGATCGTCGCCGGCCTTGTCGAGGGTGCCGCCACAGGCGCATCGACCCTCCGCCGCGACCTCCTCCTTCGCCTCCGTCTCGATGGACCCAGTTCGCCCGACCAGCTCGCGGAACGACTCGGTGCAAGCCGGACCGGCGTGCTCCAGCAGCTCCGGACCCTCGAGGCGGCGCACCTCGTGAGTCGCCAGACCGTCCGCCACGGGGTGGGCCGGCCGCGCCACCTGTACGACGTCACGACGGATGCCCAGTCGCTCTTCCCGTCGAACTACGACGGACTGGCGGCTGGCCTCCTGGCCGCCATCGAGGCGGTTGGTGGCGACGATCTGCTCGACCAGATCTTCGCGGCGCGACGGCGGCAGCTCGGCGACCTCGTCCGAGAGCGAATGGCCGAGCGCGTCGGTCCCGATGCCCCCCTCGCCGAGCGCGTTCAGGAGCTCGCCGTGGTCCAGGCCGACCAGGGCTATCTCGCGGACGCGATCCTGGGCACGGACGGCACGATCCGTCTGCGCGAGCACAACTGCGCGATCTACCACATCGCCGCGGGATCGCCGGCGGCCTGCCAGGCCGAGCTCGAGCTCTTCTCGGAAGTCCTCGGGGCCGAGGTCGTGCGCGAGCAGCACATCGCCGCGGGCGATCGATGCTGCGCCTACCGGATCGGCGAGCGCCTCGCCGACTGAGTCAACCGGTTACGACTCGCTGGCGGTGGGGATTGCGTTCGCGAGACGGGTGGGACGGGTTGCCGGATCTTCCTCGGCTTCGCGGTACCAGACCGCCAGCTCCCGGTTGACGATGAGGGTCGTCGCATCGACGACCTCGAGCACCCCGCCGACCATGTAGGCGATCGTTGCGTTGGTGAGGGGCACCATCGGTTCGCGTTGGGCGAAGGTGCGCAGCGTGGTGGCGCCCGCAGGCCCGTGGAAGCGGCCGAGGGCGACGTACGGCCCGATCTGCGCCTGGAGTCGCCGCTTGTCGGTCGGGATCCGCAGGACCCGGGGGCCGCGCGGCCCGCGACCGACGACCGCGCACAACTCGGCTCGATCGATCCTGAACGTCGGGGTCGACACGCGGTGACCGTCGAGCCCTTCGAGCACGACGTGCGCAAGGTCGATGGTCGAGGCCGCGTTGAGCTGGTCGGTCAGGCGCCTGGCCTGGAGGTCGAACTGGCCCTGGATGAGGCAATCTCCGGCAAAGCCGGTGAATTCAATCTGCACGGCTCGAGCATCGGCGCCCGCCAGGCCTGGAACCACGCTACGAACGTCACGCGGGGCCCGGGACCACGATGGTTCACGTTCGCACCGGTCGGCGGCGAACGCTGGTACGAATCGGAGCCCGATGGTGTGGTTCAGTGCATTGTCGGCCAGTGCACTCGGTCATCGGCCGCGGCGCGACCCTGACGTCGGTGGCAGGACCCTCAGGCTTCCTCGCGCTCAACCGCGACGCGTGAGGCCGGCTTCATACGCGGGGGCGGGACGTCGGTGACGTTGGGGACGAACGATGCCGCGAGCGAGGTTGCGGCGGCGAGCTCCTGGTCGGCGACCGACAGGATCCCGAGGCGACCAAGCTGGGCGAGCTCATCGCGGATGTAGGTCTTGAGCATCTCGGGGCCGTCGGTGTTGATCGTGATCTGGATCTCGTTCCGCCGGAAGGTGTCGAAGATCCAGCGGAACTCGTCCCAGCCCGAGACGACCCGAGTGTTCAGGTTCGACGTCGGGCAGATCTCGAGGACGATCCCGCGGTCGCGGATCATCGCCATCGCGCGGGGATCGTAGGCGGCCTTGACGCCGTGCCCGATCCGGTCGGGCTCGAGCTGCTCGACGACGCGCGCGACCTCGTCGATCGGGCCTGATTCGCCAGTATGGACGGTCAGACCGAGACCGAACTGCCGCGCCCGGCGGAAGAGGCGGCGGTAGTCCGCGACGCGGAAGGTCATCGCCTCGGGACCGGCGATGTCGACGCCGACGACGCCCCGATCGCGCCAGGCGATCGCCTTCTCCACGATGATCTCGTTGAGCTCGTACGGAAAGGCCCGGTCGAGGCAGAAGATGAGCCCCGGCTTGACCGGGTACTCGAGGCTCGCCTTGTCCATCCCGCGGACGGCCGCCGCGATGATGTGGTCGAGGTCCTGCTCGCCGCCGCGGTTGCGCTTCATCGGGTTGAAGCGCAGCTCCATCGACGTCACGTTGTTCTTGCGGTAGGCGCCGCCGACCACCTCGTAGACGGAGCGCTCGACGGCGAGCGGTGAGCTCTGGATCAGCTCGGTCCAGTGGAAGAGCTGGAGATAGCCGTCAAATGAGCGGTTGCGCCGCGGCGAGACCGTGATCATGTCCCGGAATTCCCAGTAGTCCTTCGTCGGGAGCTTGATTCCCTGGGAATGGGCGATCCCCCACATGATCGCCGGGGTCACCGCGCCGCCGAGATGGCAATGCAGCTCCGCCAGCGGGACCTTGCGCGAGAGGGGGCGCGGCATGCCCGCAGGATACCGGACCGCGCCCATGCGCTGGTTCGCCGCTTGGGCGATCAGTCGCCGAACAGTTGCATGCCGAGGCAAAGGGCGAAGGGGAGAGCCCCGTTTCCGGATCCGACCGTGAACAAGTAGTCCGCTGCCGGGAGGCTCGGGATGCGCGCGGGGGCGGCCAGGATGAGCCCGGGGACGCCCAACGACGCGCTCAGCAGCACC
>JBDTNS010000161.1:0-4961 GCA_039933675.1 Chloroflexota bacterium | reverse complement strand
GCAGGACACGACTCCTTGAGACCACTCGTCGAACTGGGATGGGAATGACGATCAAGGTGAAGCGCGTCTATGGGCCGCTCGCCCTGCAGGACGGGTACGCGTGCTGGTAGATCGATCGTTGACCCGTCCAACTCAACGTGAAGGATGGGCGACCCGGAGTTGTGACCGTCGCATCGGTTAGTTTGTCGCGTCCGCGGGCTGGATGTTGCCGAGCCCCTCGTCGCCGGGCGGGAGGGCCGTGTCCCGGGAATCCATCGCGATCCACCTACCTCACGTCTCTGATGGAGACCGAGTTCCTTTGAGACTTATCTGGGATCGGCCTGACGGACGGTGCCGCTGACTCCCATGATGACTGGCCGATGTATGTGGCGTCACTGGGAACACCGACCCGGCCATCGAGCGCCCCATTTCGGACGACTGCTGACCGACGTACCGTTGATCCCGGCGAAGGCTCGGACGGCGCGAGCCGCGCTGCGGCATCGACCGGCTGCTCAACCGGCACCCGGGGTCGGCGCGTCCTCGGCGAGCGGCCGATTGCGCAGCGTGCCGTTCGCGAGCAAATAGCCAAACTTCCTTCACGAGCTCAACCAGAACCGGTTTGAGAACTTGCCAGGGCTCCGTGACATCCTCGAGCAGAACGTTCTGGAGGGATCCGGGGTCGCACGCTTGGCGCGTGCCCGATCCCGGCAAACAGGCGGCTTCGAGGCGCTTCGCGTCCGCGTGCTGCTCAACGGTGACGAGCATGGCCCAGGACCATCATTCGCTCCACGCCGTTGCGGCATGAGGCCACTACGTCACATCGAACAACCCGACCGCGCCCTTCTCCGCGTCGTTGAACTTGTGGGTCACGAATGGGTACTTGCCCGGTTCGGCGAACCTGAGCTCGACCAGTGCGCCGTCGCCCGGTGGCACGGTGATCGTCTGGTGCATGCCCATGCCGTTGGCCGGGAAGCCCTCCGGCTCGTAGTGACTGAAGAGGGCGCCGATCACGTGAAAGGCCGAGACTGAGTTGGGGCCTGCGTTGACGATGAAGATCCGGACGAGCTCGCTCCCGGACACCGTCAAGGGCGTCGTCTTGTACCGAAACGCCTGACCGTTGAACGCGACCACGTCGGGCGGATTGTCGAGCATCGCCTGGTAGGCCCCGCCTGTTCCGTAGAACTCGCTCTGGACCAGGACATACTCCCGGGCTGGCGGACGGCCGCCCTTGGGGTCCACGATGATCGCCCCGAACATGCCGTCGGCGATGTGCATGATCACCGGGGGCGCCCCGCAGTGGTACATGAAGACGCCGGGGTAGTCGGCCGTCCACTCGAACGTGAACGACGCGCCGGCGGCGACGATCTGGTAGTTCTTGCTCCACGACGTCTGTGCCGCATGGAAGTCGATCGAGTGCGGGATGAGGCCACGGTTCGTCAGCGTGAAACGGATGGTGTCGCCCTCCGTGACCCGAAGGGTGGGTGCTGGGACCTGGCCGGCAAAGTTCATCGAGGCGTACGTGCGATCGGGTGCGATCTGGATGCTCTGCCCGGGTCCGTCGAAGGACTCAAGGTCGAACACGACCGGAGTGGCGAGCTTCGGCCGGTAAGGGGGCGGCACGGCGAAGTTCGCCGGGCTCGGGTCCTTGGCGGCCGCAGCGGAGGCCGACGGAGAGGCAGCCGGAGAGCCGATCGGCGACCCTGTCGGACTTGGTTGTGCCGGCGGAGGCGATCCCGGCGAAGCCGGTGGCGGAGCACCTGCGCTGGGATCCAACGTCGGGCCGAACGCCCACCCAGGAGCTGCGGTCGGAGCGCAGCTGGCCAGGAACGCCCCGGCACCGATCCCGCCCAGAATGAGCCCACTCCGCTGGAGGAGGGCTCGGCGGCTGACCAGGACAGGTTCATCCTGGATGACCTGATCGGTTGTTGCTTCCTGTTGCATACGATGCTCCTCTTCTCGGGCCACGTCCGAGGATCCGTCGGGGCCTTGGCTTCTGGTCAAGCACCGCGTCATAGGCGTCCTCTTCTCATTGTCCGGCTTTGTCCATTCCGACCGCTCGGCGCATCGTCGGCAATGACCCGGCCACGATCGAGCTGATGATGAGGGCCCCCGTCGTGGCCAACATGCCGGTGACGATGAGTCCGCCGGCAGTCACCAGGCCATCGAGATGAAGCGGTACCCCGATCGCCAACGCGGCGGTTCCCGCGTTGGCGGCGACCAGGCGTATGACCGAGAACCGGCCGAGGATCTGCCGCTGCCGGGCATGGGCCGACTGGTCGCCCGGACCAACGGCCGGCACGAGGTGCGTCGCGGCAGCCAGCACCGCAAGCCCGACCCAGCCGACGACGAGCGGTGCGACGACCGCGTCGAGCGACCAACTGGCCGGCGTGGCCCCGAACAGCGCGAGCCGCCCGACGGCGATGGCGATCCCCACCTGGAACCAGGCGATCGCCGAGAGCATCGCAACGGTCGCGAACCGGTGCCAGCCGGGATCGGTCGTCCAGCGGCCCCTCGTCCGCCACGTGGCCCACGTCGAGAGGGCCAGGGCGGCCGCGCCGGTCACGACCAAGGCGGCGCCCATCCATGCGAGCGCGTCGGAGGTCGTGATCATGCCGGCCGCGACCAGCGGAGGTCCGGCGCCGAGACCGCAGACCGTCCAGCGCGTACTCCACCGCACGACGATCCGTGCTCCGACGATGGTCGGGAAGAAATGCAGCAGCGTCGTGGCGATCACGAGCGAGACGAAGCCGATGAGGTTGAGCCAGGCATGCGCCGGCTTCGACGCCGCCCACGCGGCCACGACCGGCGGCCAGCCAGCCACGTACAGCGTCGCCACACTCGCCCCGATCCCGACCTGGGCGAGCGCCGCGAGGTAGCCGCGGGCCACGATACCGCGGCTCGGCCCGAGCGCATGGTTGAGCGGCCCGAGAATGACCGCCGCCGTGAGGGCGATCCCGCTGACGAAGACGAGACCACCGACGCTGGCGACGACCGAGATGCCTGCGATCACCCCGACCGAGATGCTGATTGCCCCGGTCGCGCACGCAAGCACCGCCGCGATACGGAGTCGGGCGTCACTCGGCGGCGCCGCCGCCAGGGCCGCGATGAAGAACGGCATGACTCCCGCGATCGCGACCGTCGCTCCACCGGCCATGGCGAGGTGAAGAGGCAACCAGTCGCCATGTCGCGCCCCCGGTGGCAGGACCATGACGACGGCCGCGGCAGCAAGGAAGGCGACCGCGATCCCGATCGCCAACATCGCTACCAACCGATCCGCCGAGCGGTCGATCGGCCGGCCTCGATGCCGGAGCGAAGCAGGGGCCGTCACGCGTCCGGCATCTTGGCCGAGCGTCGCGAGGTCGGGGGTGTTGCTCCGATTGATCGGGCCATTTCGAATTCGCTCCTGGATCAGGCGAGCTACGCGACGCCGGCCGACTCTACCCGCATGGCCGCGGAACCGCATCGAATGCCCCGCCATGCCGATGTCGATCACGCGCCGTCGGACAATGTTGGGGTAGCGTTCACTGCCGACCAGCGCCGAGTGTTCGACGGTCGTCGAACCCCGGGCAGCTGAACTGCGTTTTCATATGCCGTTCATCTCAGTTGGGGCAGTCGTTCAGGACTCGCAGCGATCATGGTCGGATCGAAGTAGGCACGCACCATGATCGAACGGCGCACGCAAATCACTGGACCGACGGCCGCCGTCCGGGAGTCCCACACAGATCAATCTCACGCGGTTCGAGCGACGTACCGCCAGGTCGTTTCGCGAGGATTCGAGTCCGCCGGGGCGGCCAACCTGATCGCCTATCAACGGACTTGCGGTCGGGCGCCAGCCCTGGGCGATCGGGGAGCTGTGTCACGTTCTGTTTCTACGGACGCCCAACCGGACCGGCCCGCCGGCTTGATTGCGGAATCGGACGAGAGCTTGCCTGAGCCGACTCGAAGGCGCTGTTCATGACGCAGCCGGTGACCCTCATGATCAGGCTCGTTCCGTGGCAGGATCGTGCTTTCGTCCGAGCCTTCGAGCGGGCTCGGGAGCAGGTCGTGGCCGAGGGCCTGACAATCAACGGACCCAAGGCTGCCGCCCGTGCCGAACAGCTGCTGCGGGGAGCCGGTTTCCCTCTCGCCCGGGTCGATGTCGAGCGCTCGGTCGACGAAGCCGTCGCCCACGGTGCCCACTGGACCGTCTGGCGCGAAGGAGCTCGGACCTAACCGTGGATCCCAAGGAGGTCCCGATGACGAGCCAGCGCAGGATCCGCGAGGTCTCGTCACCAGCCGCTAACCCGTTGACGCGTGATTCGGGAGGCGACAACCTGCCACCTGGCTTGCGGCTCCAGATCCTCACGACCGAGCACTGGAGCCTCCTGTCGACCCGTGCCCTGAGCTGGAACGAGGCGTTCAGCCGCGCGACGATGTTCCTGTCGGCGCTGTCGGGCGCAGTCGTCGCCCTCGCCTTGGTGGCCGGAGCTACGACGTTCGACCGCGGGTTCGTGACGTTCGCCCTGTTTCTGCTCCCCGTCGTCCTCTTTGCCGGTGTTGCGACGTTCGTTCGGCTTGTCGAGATCAACCATGAGGACGTCGGTTGGGTGATCGGGATGAATCGGCTCCGCCACGCCTATCTCGAGGCGGCACCCGACCTTCGACCGTATTTCGTCACAGGATCCTACGACGACGAACCCGGAATCATGGCAACGTTCGGGGCGACGGTTGGCCCCGGCGGGTTTGCTCACGCGTTCATCACGACCCCTGGCCTCATTGCGGTCGTCGATGGTGTTCTTGCCGGGGCCATCGCCGCGATCGTCGGCATCTACACGGGGCTTGATACCCGTCTCGCGCTCGGGTTGGCGGTCGGGGCAGCTCTCGTCACGGTTTCCTTGCTCGTCTCCTATCAATTTCGCCGCGTGGTCCGTCCCCGTGGTCTCGAGAAGCCACGGTTCCCGGAAGGTCAGACAGGATCGTCCGCCACGAACCGGTAGCCGAGG
>JBDTNS010000160.1:0-5043 GCA_039933675.1 Chloroflexota bacterium | reverse complement strand
ATGGAACCAGCAAAAACTAGAGGACTTGCTGCATTGACTTGTGCGATCGAACCGAGGCACGGACTGGGTCGATGTGGCCGCGGGTGCCTGCTCGATGTCGACAAAACCTGGTGGCGGCTACCAGGATATGTGCGGCACGTCGATGGCGACGCCGTTCGTGGCCGGAAGCCTCGGCCTCCTGCTCGCCGCGGTGCCGGACGCGACCGGCGCACAGGCCGTCGCAGCGCTCGAGGGAACGGCCGGGTCGCAATGCACCGATGGGACCGCGTACGGACTCATCCATCTTGACGCCGCGCTCGCGACCCTGCTCATGGGTCCGTCGGTGCCGAGTCCCACCCCGACGCCGACACCCACCCCGACACCCACCCCCAGCCCGACCCCGGCACCCAGCCCGACCCCGGCACCCGTTGTCGCCCCGGCGGTCCTGACCCGCTCGGCCTCGCTCGCCAGCGTGCCGAAGGCGTTCACCGTCCTGACGCGCTATGGCGACGGACACATCACCATCTCGAACCCCGGGCGCGTCTACCTCGTCGTGACGCTCAAACGAGGCGGAATCGTGATCTGGCGCGGCACGACCCGCCTGCGCTCGATCCGCTGGCTCTTCCACCTCCGGACCGCGAGCTACACCGTCACCGTCACCCGGCCGGGTTGGCGCGTCGCGCGCGGCACGGTGAGCTTCGACTACCACCGCCGCTGAGCGCTCGCCGTCGCGGCCGGGCGCGGCGCCCACGCATCGCCATCGGCGGACGTCGGGTCGCCCGAACAGGTAGCCCTGGCCGAATGCGACGCCGAGATCGCGCAACAAAGCGGTCGGGGCGCTCGCGCGACTCCCTTGCGGGCCGGGCTGGCACGGGGGATGGTGGAGATGAGGGGACTCGAACCCCTGACCCCCGCGATGCGAACGCGGTGCTCTTCCAGCTGAGCTACATCCCCCAGGGTCGCATGGTCGCCCGAGGGCGCCGGACCGGTCGCAGAGTGTAGCACGGGACCTTCGCCCGACCCGACGTCCGCTACGCTCCATCGATGCCCTTCGGACTCCTGACCGGCCTCGGCGCTGCCCTGTCGTGGGGCACGATGGACGTCCTCAGCGCGCTCGCTGGCCGCCGGGTCGGAAGCCTGCTCGTGACGGCCGGCGTCGTCGTCGCGGGGGCGCTCCTCCTCCTGGTTCTCGCGCTCGTCGGCGGAATGTCCATCGAACTGGCGCCCCGCACGGTCGCGGTCGCGGCCGTGCTCGGGGTCATCAGCGCGGGCGCCTACTTCGCGTACTTCACGGGGCTCCGCGTGGGCCCGATCTCGGTCGTCAGCGGGATGGTTGCCGCGTATGGCGGCCTGACCGTCGTGCTCTCCGTGGCCTTTCGCGGCGAGACGCTGACGCTCACCCAGGCATTCGGGGCGGCGATCGCGACCGTTGGGGTGATCCTGACCGGGATCGCCTTCGAGGGCGGTCTTCGTGGAACCCGGTTCGCGGGGCCGGGCGTGGTCTTTGCGGTGGTCGCGCTCGTGCTCTTCGCGATGATGGCGATCACGACCGATGTGGCGCTCGAGTCCGCCGGGTGGCTCGAGGTCCTCCTCGTGTCCCGGATCGTCACGGCCGGCGTCTCGCTCCTGGTCGTCGCCGGTGTCGCGCTGGCGAACCGTCGACGAGTGGTGGTTGCGGCGCCGCGTGGCCCAGGACCCGGTATGACCGGGAACGTGGCGCCGAGCGCTCCCGAGCGCCGACCCGGGACGGCCCTGGCGTCACGCGGACGCATCCTCGGCGCGATCGCAGTGGCCGGGGCGCTCGACGTCCTCGGTCTCGTGTCGTTCTCGATCGGCCTCGAGCGCGCTCCGACCTGGCTGGTCGGCCTCGCGTCGTCATTCGGCCCGGCCGTGACGATCCTTGTCGCGGTGGCGCTCCTCGGGGAACGCCTCAAGCCGATCCAATGGGCCGGCCTCGGCGGCGTGGCAATCGGGATGATCGCGATCGCGTTTCCGTGAGCCTTGGCGCCCGGCCCGCCCGGCCGGTTGGCGGCCCGCATCAGGCCGGAAGGCTGAACCAGAACCGCGTCTGGCCGTCCAGCGACTCGGCCCCAACCCGGCCGCCGGCAGCCTCGACGAGCTGCTTGACGATCGCGAGCCCGATCCCGGCGCCACCGCGCGCGCGGTCGCGCGACTTTTCGACTCGATAGAAGCGTTCGAAGACACGCTCGAGATCGGCCGGCGGGATTCCGTCGCCGGTATTCGAGATCGAAACCAGGAGATCCGTCGCGCCGCGCTCCGCACGCACCGTGACCGCGCCGCCGGCCGGCGTGTAGCGCGCCGCATTGGAGATCAGGTTGCCGAGCACCTGCGCGAGAGCATCGGGGTTGGCGCGTGCCGGAAGCCGCTCTGGGAGGTCGACCACGATGCTCAGGTCGGCGCGCTCGAGGATCGGCTGCGCCAGGTCGAGCGCGCCCCGGATCGCCGCGGACAGGTCGAGTTCGTCGAGGTGCGGCGGGACCGTCGCCGCGTCGCCCTCCGCCAGCGCGTCGAGTGAGTGCGAAAGCCGGACGAGCCGCTCGGCCTCGTCCCAGAGCGACTCGTACGTCGCGCGATCGGCGGTGATCACGCCGTCGCGCAGGGCTTCGAGATAGCCCTGCAGGTTGGTCAGTGGCGTTCGCAGCTCGTGGGCCGCGTTGGCAATGAAGTCACGCCGCATTGCCTCCTGGCGTTCGAGGCTCGCGGCCATCTGGTTGAACGAATCGGCGAGGCTCGTCAGCTCCTCGGGGCCGTCACGCGGGACGCGGGCCGCATAGTCGCCGGCGGCGATCCGGCGGGCGGCGGCGCCGACCTCGGCGAGTGGCCGCGAGAGCATCCGGGCCATGACGATCGCCAGGGCCACGCTCGCGATCGCGGCGACGACGACCGCCGCGAGGACGACGGTCGTGACGGATCGGTCGTACATCGCCTGGGCGTGATCCGCCGAGACACCGGCCTCGGCCATGAGGGCGCGGAAGACGTCGGCCCCGACCACGGTGACCCCGATCGCGAGGATGGCGACGGCGGTCCCGGCGGCGATCAGCGCGGCCAGCGCGATCCGCGTCGCGATCCCGCGGCCGATCACCGGGCCGCCCGATAGCCGACGCCGCGGACGGTGGTCACGTAACGAGGCACCTCGGCGTCGTCGCCCAGCTTGTCGCGCAACCGACCGATGTGGACATCGACGGTCCGGTCGAGCACGTCGGACTGGTCCTGACCATAGACGGCATCGAGGAGCTGGTCTCGACTGAGGACGCGCCCGCCGGCACCGAGGAGCGTCGTCAGGAGGCGAAACTCGACCCTCGTCAGCGGGATGGCCGTGCCGTCCCGGGTCACCTGGTGCCGGTCGAGGTCGATGACGAGATCGGCGAGCGTAAGCGGTGTGTGCGCAGGGGAATCGGGGGTCGGCACGCTCCGCCGCAGGATCGACTTGACGCGAAGGACGAGCTCCGCGGGTGAGAACGGTTTGGGCAGGTAGTCGTCGGCCCCGTCCTCGAAGCCGGCGATCCGGTCGACCGTGGAGCCGCGGGCGGAGATGACGAGGATCGGCGTCGCGGCCGCCTCGTCGTCGCGACGGACGGCACGGATGACGGCCCGCCCGTCCAATTCGGGGAGCATCAGGTCGAGGACGACGAGCGCTGGCCGGTGGTGTTCGATGGCAGCGAGGGCGGCCGGACCGTCCGCGGCCGTCACGACGCTGAAGCCGTCTCGCTCGAGATAGGTGCGCACGAGCCGCACGATCTTCGCGTCGTCGTCGACGACGAGGATCGGTCGCTCGGGAACCGAGAATGGGGCGGGCATCGGAAGCATGGTAGGGGAGCGATGCTAGGCCGCCGGCGTGACGGTCGAGTGACGACTCGCTCGGCCGAGGCCGCCAATGGCAGAAACGAGGGATCTTGGTCGGCCTGTTCACTCGCCGCTCTTGATTCGATCGAACAGATGTTCTAATCTGGCCGTCCGATGGCGACCCTCTCCGCGGACGTGACGGCAGCCGTGGCGAGCCTCCAGGCTCGCTGGGGAGCCGCAGCTCCGAGGCTGACCGACGGCGCACTCGCTCTGGCGCCCGCGACCGCGACCGCATCGAGCCCAATCCCGGCTCCGTCCGGGCCCCCGACTCCGGCCACCACCCCGGCCCCGGTCGACGACAACCGCGTCATCCATACCGGGTTCGCGGCGCTCGACGCCATCCTGGGTCCGGGTGGCCTCCCCAGATCCGCGAGCGTCGCGATCCGCGGCGATGGCTCGAGCGGCCGGACGACGCTGGTCCTTCGGCTTGCCGCGGAGGCGCAGGCGCAGGGCTCGATCGTCGCCTGGCTCGATCTCTCACGCAGTTTCGACCCGGTCGAGGCCGTTGCGCGCGGCGTCAGGCTCGAATGGCTCGTGATCATCACCCCCGAGACGCTCGACGAAGGTCTGGCCATCGGCGGGGCGTTGCTGGCCGGGCGCTCGGTCGATCTGCTCGTCCTCGATCTGCCCGGCGGCCGGCTGGCGGCCACGGACCGTCCCGTCCGGATTGCGGACCGGCTTGGTCGGCTCGCGGCGCTCGCCCGGCGCTCGGAGACGCTCTTCGTCGTCCTCGAACCACCGGGGTTCAGCGGCGGCCTGGCCACGGCCGTTGCCGAATCGACCGGGCTCCGCCTCGAGCTCGCGCGGCGCTCGTGGATCCGTCTCGGCCGCGACATCGTCGGGCAACGCACCGAGGCGCTGGTCGCCCGCAACCGCTATGGGCCGCCGGGGCGTCGGGCGACGCTCCGGATCCTCTACGCGGACGGTGGCGAGCGCGACGCCTGCCTCCGCCACGACGACCTCCTCATCGACCAAGCCCCCGCGATCCACCCGGAACGGACCACCAGCGATGCGACTCCTCCACCTCTACCGGCCACACCTCCCGCTCGAGCTCGCCAGATCGCGAGCCTCCAAGCGCTCTCTGTCCTTCCCGCCGGGCCCGCTCATCCTCGGCGGCCGGCCGTGGGATCCGGCCCCGGTCATCGACGCGAGCCCGGAAGCCCGGGCGCTGGGCGTCCGGCGGGGGATGCCGCTCGGGAG
>JBDTNS010000159.1:0-5085 GCA_039933675.1 Chloroflexota bacterium | reverse complement strand
CCGACGGCGCAGCCGGCCTGGCTCGAGATGCACAGCGTGTGCCGTTCGCGCGAACCCGGCCGCGCCGGGTAGTGCATCAGGACCGATTCGATGAGTGCGCCATCGGCCAGGCGGTGGAGCGCCTTCTCGGTGAGGCCGCGATCGCCTTCGGTCAACTCGGTGTCGACAACGGTGTCGAACCGGAAGCCGGCCTCGAGCTCGGCGCGGAGCTCCGCCGGGAGCGTCCGCAGGTCGTCGAGCGAGCTGGCGGTGCCGCCCCACACGCCATCGGCGACCTGGCGCGCACGATAGGCCGGGAGGTTTCGATCGGCGAACCAGGCCGACAGTGCGTCGGGGGACACCCCGGAGAGTCCGGGGCGGTCATCGGGGATCACGAGTCGGATGCTACCGCAGCGCTGCCGACGATCCCGGGATGGCCACGGACGAACGCGTCCCACGGCATCCGTTTTCCGCCGGCCGGCTGGACCTCGTGCAGAAGGAGCCGGCCATCGACGGTGTCGAGACCGTCGATAGCGAAGCGCCCGGGCACCACGCCGGTCATGGGTCGAACGCTCGCCTTCCAGACCACCAACCGGCCGAACGGCGTCGAGACGAACGACCCCGGCCAGGGTTGATAGGCGCGCACCTGGCGCCACAGCTCGACGGCCCGACTTGACGGGTCCAGGCGACCATCCCCCCGCTCGAGTGGTCGAGTCACCGACGCGCCTTCCGAGAGCTGCTGCCGTGCGACGATTTCGCCGCGGATCCACGGTCCGAGGCTCCTGTCGAGGAGCCCGTCGGCGACCATCATGAGCACCTCTTCGAGCCCTGGCGCAGTTTCGCTGCCGTCGAGTGCCATGCGTTCCTGGGCAACGATCGGCCCGGTGTCCAGCCCCGCGTCCATCCGCATCAGGGTCACACCTGTCTCCGCGTCACCGGCAAGGATCGTGGCCGGGATCGGAGTCGCACCTCGATGACGCGGAAGCACAGACGGGTGAAGATTCAAGGCACCGTGCCTGAGCCCGAGCAGCGGCTCCGGGACAATCTGACCGTAATCGGCGAGAACCAGGAGGTCTGGCTCCAGGGCGAGCACTGCCGAGATCGACTCCGGGTCGCGGAGGCGTTCTGGCATCAGGATCGACTTGACGCCGAGCTCATCGGCGACGCTGGAGATGACCGAGCCGGTCAGTCGTTGCTTCCGTCCGGCGGGACGGGGTGGTGCCGTGACGACACCGACAAGCTGGACGTCCGGGTGGTCGTCGAGCCGCCGAAAGCTCTCTTTGCCGAACCCGCCAGTCCCCAGGAAGACGGTTCGTACGCGCGAGCTGTGCGCCCGCACGTCGGTCACGCCAGGGCGCTCGTTGCCTCGAGGATCTCCGCGTCGTCCTCGTTGCCGGCGCCGACGGTCAGCAATTCCTCCATCGAGTCGAGGTAGTCGATGTAGAGCTTGCCGTCGAGATGATCGAGCTCGTGCTGGAGCGCCCGGCCGAGGAGCCCCGATCCGGCGACCTTGATCTTCTTGCCGTGCCGGTTCTGGGCGACGACCCAGACTCGCTCGCGGCGTGTGACGTAGGCGACGTAGCCGGGGATCGAGAGGCATCCCTCGAGATCGCGGTCATCGCCGGTCGACTTGACGATCCGCGGGTTCACGAGCTCGTACAGCTGGTTCTCGACCTCGATGACGCAGGCCTGAAGCGCCTCACCCAGTTGCGGTGCCGCGAGACCGACGCCGGGCGCGTCGCGCATCGTGTGGGCCAGGTCGTCAAGCAGCTCGTGGAGGTATTTCCCGAAGCTGTCGACGGGCAGGCCCTTGAGCCGCAGGCGCGGGTCGCCAAGGAGGACGATCGGTCGGACACTCATGTCCCGAAGTATATGAGCGTCCGACGAACGGATCAGTCCGGCGAGGTCGGTCCCTCCGGGGACGCGGTCCCGGTATATGGCGCCGCGGGCGGCGTCTCGGTCGTGGCCGGCTCGGTGGCATCCGGGGCGGCGGCCGGCGGCGGCGTCGTGCCTTCCTTGTCGGGGAGCGAGGCGCGGACCTCGGAGGCCCAGCCACGTGACTTCTCGGCGAGCCGCCCGCTCGCGTCGGAGGTCACCTCGCCGGCTCGCCTGACGAGCGGCGCGGCGCGGTCTGCCGCAACGGCAGCGAGCTCGGCCGCGCGCGCACCGATCTCCCGGACCGTCGGGGTGGCCCGCTCGGCGAGGTCGTCGACGGCCTCGCGCAGCGAGTCAAGGATCGCCGTCGCGCCGGTCGAGCCGGTCGGACGCGCGCCGGGAGCGGCGTCGCCGGTCTCGGAGGCGCCCCCCTGATCGGCCTTCCAGGTGAACGTCTCGTCGGCTGCAGGTGGGTCGTTCGGGTTCGGGGTGAGCGGCTCGGTCATGGTGTGGTTGCCCTCCGTCAAGTGCGTGGCCCTCATCCTCCCACGAACCGCGCCAGCAGGCATCGGGGCGATGGTCCGTCAGAGCAGCGATTCCGGGTCGACGTCGACCGACCACGGGGCGTCGACGCGGCCCTCGAGGAGCGCGACCGGATCCGGGCCGCGCAGGACGATGTTCCAGCGCCAGCGATCGGCCCGGCGAGCGATGTAGGCCGGGGCCGGACCGACGACGGCGTCCGCGACACCCCGTTCCGTGGCACGCTCGCGCAGCCGGGCCGCCATCGCCCCCGCCTCGCGTTCCGCTGCTGCCGGATCGACGAGGCCGACCGTGAGCTTGACGAGACGCCCGAACGGCGGCGAGCCGAACCGCTCCCGCAGCGCGAGCTCGGCATCGTAGAACGCCGTCCGGTCGGCGGTCGCCGCGGCCTGGATCGCCGGGTGATCGGGCTGGTAGGTCTGGACGATCGCACGTCCCGGACGCTCGCCACGACCGGCCCGCCCGATGGCCTGGACGAGCAACTGGTACGTGCGTTCCGCCGCCCGCTCGTCAGGCAGGTTGAGGGCGACGTCGGATGAGACGATCCCGACGACCGTCACCGACGGGATGTCGAGACCCTTGGTCACGAGGCTCGTGCCGACCAGGACGTCGAGACGGCCCTCGGCGAAGGCGTCGATGACACGCTCGGCCGCGCCCCGATGCTCGACGACATCGCGGTCGAGCCGCCCGACGCGCAGGCCGGGAAAACGATCGCGGACCTCGCGCTCGACGCGCTCGGTTCCGCCGCCCAGGTAGCGGATGCGCGGGGAGCCGCAGGCCGGACAGCGCGTGGCCAGCGGCGTCGCGCGGCCGCAATGGTGACAGCGCAGCGTCGTCCCGGCCTGGTGGTAGACGAGCGGGCGCTCGCAATCGGGGCAGGACTGGACGTGACCGCAGTCGCGGCACAGGACGACCGACGCCGTCCCGCGCCGGTTGAGCACGAGGATCGCCTGCTCGCCGCCGGCCACGCCGAGCCCGCCGAGCGCGGCGGCGAGCGACCGCGACAGGAGGCCCCGCTGGCCCGCGGCGAGCTCCTCGCGCAGATCGACGACCTCCACGCCGGGCGGGCGCCCGACCGGTCGTGCGGGCAGAACGACGCGGTCGTACTCGCCGGCCCGGGCCCGACCGATGCTCTCGACCGCGGGCGTGGCCGAACCGAGGACAATCGCGGCCCCGGCGAGGGCCGCCAGACGGATCGCGGTGTCGCGGGCCTGGAGGCGGGGTGTGCGGTCGCTCTTGTAGGCGGCGTCGTGCTCCTCGTCGACGATGATCAGGCCGAGATCGGCGAGTGGGGCGACGACCGCCAGCCGCGTTCCGACGACGATGTCGACCTCGCCGGCCCGGATTCGGCGCCATTCGTCGGCCCGCTCCCCTTCTCCGAGACCGGAGTGGACGATCGCGATCCGCGCGTCGAGGTCGGCCCTGAGCCGATCCACGAGCGGGAGCGCGAGCGCGATCTCCGGAACGAGGACGAGCGCCGGCCGGCCCGCCTCGAGCGACCGGGCGATCCCCTCGACATAGATCGCCGTCTTGCCGCCGCCGGTCACCCCGTCGAGCAGGAGCGGGCGCGGATCGCGGCGATCGATCGCGGCGACGGTTCGGTCGACGGCCTCGGCCTGGGCGGGCAGGAGCTCGCTGGTGGCTGGACGGCCACCTCGACGGCCGGCGGGCCGGCTCGCCAGCGGGCGACGCGGTCGCTCCCGGACCTCGGCGTCCGCCAGACCGCGACGGATGAGCCCGGCGACGGCCGTCTGACCGTGGCGACCGGCGAGCTCCGCCGCCGGCGCTTCGCCCCTCGGACTCGCCGCGAGCTCGGCGAGGAGGTCGACCTGGCGTGGCCCGAGCGGCCGGCCGGGTGGCCGCGACCCGGCCGCGATCGCCGCGGCCGCCACCCGCCCGTCTTCGCCCAGGCGGATCCAGCGCTCGTAGCGCGGACCAGCGCCGGCGCCGAGCAGCGTCCAGCCAAGCGCCACGTGGCCATCAGTCTCGAGCGCGCGCAGGCGTCGCAGGAGGCCTGCCCGGCCGTCGGGTCCGGCGAGATCTCGGACGGGGCGCGGTCCGCGTTCGAGTTGCGAGAGCAGGTCCGCCACCGATCGGTCGTCGGGGGACGGCACGAGCTCCGAGCCCGGAGCCCCGCCGGGTGCCAGTTCCGCGACGAGCTCGAGCTTCTCGAGGAGCCCGGGTGGCAGCATCGCGCGGAGGACGAGGGCCGGCGGCGCCAGATAGTGCGCCGCGATCCAGGCCGCGAGTGCGAGACTGAGCTCCGGGAGGAGCGGTCCGTCGGCACGGACCCGGTCGACGATCGCCTTCGCGCCTCCAGCCGGCAGAACGCTTGCCTCGGCGACGACGATCCCGAGCGCCTGCCGACGCCCGAATTCGACGAGGACAGCCTCGCCCAGCTCGAGATCGCGCAGGACGTCCGGGACGAGATACGTGTACGTCCGGTCACCCCCCCGGCCGGCCGCATCCACAGCCACTTCGACCGCGCGAACCGGCCCGCGCGAGCGGCCCGCCCCGCCGCCGTCAACCGGCGCCGCCCCCAGGGGCAGCGCCTCCGGTAGGGTCACGGCGAGCGGGTGTAGACCTCGACCCGCCGGTCGGGGTGCGTGCGGTGCTCCTCGGCGACGATCTCGTCGATCCGCTCCGCCGTCCGCTCGACCTGCCCGGTCTCATTCGTGACGACGTAGTCGT
>JBDTNS010000158.1:0-5168 GCA_039933675.1 Chloroflexota bacterium | reverse complement strand
GTCGACCCGCTTGCCGGGGTACTCGCGAGCCATGCGGTCGAAGTAGTCGATGAATGCGTCCTTGCCGTCACCTACGCCCGGGTTGTGCTGCCGGTAGTCGGCGCCGGTGTATCGCTCCTGTGCCTCTCGCGGCTGGTTGTCGTTGAACATGAGCTCGTAGAAGTCGATCGCGGTCTGCTTGTTCGCCTGCGGGTCGCTCAATGGGCATTCCTCCGGGTCGGCTCGGTCCACGAGCTCACGGTTGGTCAGGCACAGGCAGGCGGCGACCCATGGGTCAGCCCATCCGCTCGACCCACGCGGCACGCCACGCGGGGGCATCGAATGGCGGGGCGAAGTACCACGTCTCGCGATACACCTTGCCGCCCCGGAGCTGGATCAGGACGGAGAGGAACCAGGTCGAGCCATCGGGGTAGGCGCTCGTCCCATCGGCGAACCAGAAGTCGCCGCTCCCGACGACGCGGTGGATCGTGTTCGAGGGCGTCGCGACCCACTGGTCCTCGCTCCCGACGACGCGGACCGACAAGTCGCTCGGTCGGCCGCCCGGCCAGTTCTCCATGATCGCCCGGTCGTTCGCGCTGCCCCGGACCCGCTCGCCCGACTGGGGCCACTCACACACCCAGTCCGGGTCGCGCAAGGCGCCGGCCGAGTCGTAGTCATGGGCGGCCTGCGCTTGGTAGTAGCGACGGACGATCTCCTCGTTTGACGCGTTCGCCACGTTCTCTCCCTCGGGTGCGATGAGAAGCAACCGTGACGGCGCCGGTCCGCGCGGTCAAGCGTCATGTTGGGTCAGGCGACGTGGCGTGGGGTTCGGTCAGTGTGCGCGAATGTCACCCGAGATTGTCAAGCGGTTCTGGTGCCTCGCGTCCGGTGATCTGCTCGTAGAAGCCAGGGCCCGCGGTCATCGCCCATGTCTCGGCGATTCGGCCATCCAGGACGCTGTTGAACATCATCTCGTGCACAACGACGCGCTTTCCGGTTGGCTCCGCGTCCAAGTACTTGCCTGTGTGCGTCGCGGTGACTGTGCAGTGACACGCAACCGTGTCCTCATCGGCCACGATCCGGTGGATCTCGGTGTGCTTGTCCGGGAAAGCCGAGCGGTGGAGTTCCATTGTCGGCTGTTCGTCCTTGAGCGTCGCGGAGCCTCCGTCGGGGCCGTACTCCCGCCAGTCGTCGGCGAGGCAGGCAGCGAAGCCTTCCTCATCGCCACGGTCGTACGCAGCCCACGCGCGACGAAGCAGTTCGATATTCGCCTGTGTCAATCGCCTATCCTCCACGTGCGTCGGACGGCCACCGGTCGATGCCACCTTGGCAAGTTTATCCACGCGCGCTCGTCGAATCGCATCGCGGGATGTCACTCGCGCGTCGCTAGGTGTCATCTCGCTAGACGGCGGGCCATACGTCACGCCGCCGCTCGAAGGGCCGCTTCGATCCAGTCAGGCAGCACGATGCCCGGCGTGGGAATCGTCGGCTCAAGTCCTCTCGCCCCTGACCACATCATCCCATCGGGCTATGCGCTCTCCAGCGCGGCCGAGCGCCATTCGTCAGCACCCTCGATCAGAATCTGCCTGAATCCTGAGTGGGCATGCGCACGTCTGACTCCTGTCGGGCGCGCCACGAACACTTGTTCTATTTCTCGCATTCGACAAGGGCCCGCGGCCTTGTCAATCAGGGACAAGGTGATCGAACGAGAGTCCGTCCGTCGGTGACGCCAGCCCGACGTCGGGTCCGAGGCCCACGTCCTCCGACAACAGTTGATCGCGCGCCATTTCGTAATACCAGGCCTTCACTTCCTCCAGCGACCAGCCACAGGTAGTGAGGAACGCCGACAGCGTCTCATGACTGCCGGTTGCATAGAAGATGTCCGCCGCCCGCTGGGTGCCCAATCCGGCGCGCAGCTGTCCGCGCGCAGCTAGACGCGCCACGATCTCAGCCACTCCATTGCGACGCACCGTGCAGCTTGCGTCCCAGTAGTCGGCAAAGGATGGATCCGTCGACGCAGCCGAATTGATCGCGGCGATGAGTGGCGCCACACGCGCGGACATGTCGAATCCGTTCTCCGTGGTCAACGCCAGCGCACGTCGTCCGTCTTTCGCCGCGAGCGCCTCCTGGACCCAAGCCGGTTCCGCTGATGGATCGTGCTGACCGGCCGCCGCAACCTGAACCACCTCCCTCAACAGTTCGGCCTTGGTGTTGAACACGTGGTAGACGGTCTGGACGACGACTCCCGCGTCGGCAGCGATGGCGTCCATCGTCGTTGACGGGTACCCACCCGCGGAGAATAGGCGGTAGGCGGAGTCGACGATCCGTCGCCTGGTTGCCTTCGCCTGTTCTCGGCGGCGGCTACCTCGGGTCTTGACGAGTGTCATGTCGCGGGCTATCTTAGCATCGCGGTTCATTAGTGATGACCACTAGTGAGCTAATCCAAGGAAGGGCCGACATGACCCCTGCAGCTCTGGATCGCACGATCGCGGACGCGAACACCGGCGAGACGATCACCTTCCTGGAGACCTCCGCAGAGTCGGGCGTGGATCGAGTGGTCATGCGGCTCGCGCTCGCACCGGGAACGGTCGTGCCGCTTCATGCCCATCCCACTGAGGAGGCGTTCGAATGCCAGGAGGGCAGGGTCGACTTCCAGCTCGACGGCCATCCGGTCGAACTCCGCCCCGGCGGCACGGTGACCGTCCCTCCAGGCCACGTCCATGGCCTCCGCAATGCGTCCGACCAGCCGGCGCTGTTGGGCATCGTTGCGACCCCGGGTGCCGAAGCGGAATACGGCCTCCGGATGAAGTTCCTCATGTCGCGTGACGGGTACCTCCCCGTGCCGGGGGGCGGGCCGCCCAAGCATCTCCTGCTCGGAGCGGTGGTCATCCATCGGGGAGGTCTCTATTTTCCGCCCCTGCCCAGGTGGCTCTTCCGGTTTCTGATGGCGTCCATGGCGGCTCTCGGGCGCTGGCGTGGCCGCGAGCAGTTCCTCCGGGACCGCTACCCGGAGTACGTCTCCTTCATAGATGCGTTGGAGGTGAAGGCGACCAGGACGGGTGCCCAGCCCTGAGCCCGATCCCGAAGTGTTTCTCCGGACACGTGCCGGGCGCGCCAGTACATCTGTTCCATTTCTCCCGTTCGCCAAGCTTCCATCAGGGTCAGGGCTCGCGGCGCTGCCGGCCTCGATCTGTGGCCATCCGTAAGGAGCGCGACCCGCGCCTTGACGCGGGTTCGATCCCGCCGTGCGTCGCCGAGCCGCACACGGTAAGGCTTGGCCTTGCCATGAAGGGACGGGCCGGCGCAGACGGCCCTTTGCTAGCCGAGACTACAAGGCGACCAGGTGGTCAACGCAGGGCCCCCTCGTAGCAAGGGCGTCGGGGGCGGGCCCGTTCGGCTCCGCCCTACCCGGCGAGACGTCCTCAATCGCCGGGCAATAACTGCTCCGACAGCACGTCCACGAGCCAGCGATTGCACTCGGCGACCGACCAGCCGCGTCCGCTCTCGAGCGCATCGAACAACTGGGGGCTCAAGAGCACGAACAGGATGTCGGTCGCGCGCGCCACAGTGAGCCGTTGCCGCAATCCGCCCTTGCGGGCGAGCAGACGCACGACACCGCGATAGTCTTCGTGCTGTCTCTCCACACCGAGGTCGTAGACGGCCGCGACCTCCGGATCACTCGCAGCACCCTGGATCGCCGCCATCAGCGGGCCGACACGACGCAGGATCGGTGCGGTGTTCTCGACAAGGACCCTGAGCGCGCGCCGGGAGTCCGGCTCCGTCTCGAGGGTGCGATACCAGGGAGCGTCTTCGGGTCCCACGGGCTCGTCGAGGCCCATGACCGCGGCGCCCAGCGCCTCGCCGAGGATGGCCCCCTTCGTGCGGAAGGTGAAGTAGAGCGTCGGGACCGCGACGTCCGCTTCGCGCGCGATCGCCTCCATCGTCGTCGCCACGTAACCGTTCTCGCAGAACAGGCGATACGCCGCTCCGACCATGCGCCGGCGGGTGGCGAGCGTCCGCTCCCTGCGGGACTGGGACTTCGTCACAGTGACGGCCATCGCCTCGCTCTCCCCTGAACTCACTTGACTCGCCAACCGATCCAATTATAGTGCGCCAATATAGTCACGCTATAGTACCACCCGGACTGAGCGGAAGCAGGGCCATGCGATGACCAAGAGGATCCTCTTCGCGACGATGCCGTTCGATGGGCACTTCAACCCGTTGACCAGCATTGCCATGCACCTCAAGGAGCAGGGCCACGACGTCCGCTGGTACGCCGGGCCGAGCTATGCCAGGAAGCTGGCTGACCTCGGCATCCCGCACTTCCTGTTCCAGCGCGCCCGGGAGGTGAACGGCGAGAACATCGCCGAACTGTTCCCCGAGCGGGCGCGGCTCAAGGGACCGAAGCTGCTCTCGTTCGAGATGGAGCAGCTCTTCGTCGCCCCTGCGGAACACCACTACCGCGACATCGTGGACGTGTACGCGACGTTCCCATTCGACGCATTCGTGTGCGACGCCGCACTCTACGCCGCGCCGCTCGTCGCGGCGAAGCTCACCCCTCGCGTGTACTCGATCGGCGTCGGGTCGCTCCTCGCCACCTCCCGTGACGTCCCGCCGCCTTTCTTCGGGTTGAAGCCGGCGCGCACGATCGTCGACAGGCTCGTGCACCGCATTGCTCGTACGCTGCTCCACAGCACGCTGAGGCGAGGCGTGAAGACCTACAACAGGCTCCTCGTGTCGGAGGGACTGCCGCCGGTCGCGGTCGCCGATTGGTTCGACCTGTCCGACAGGTGCGCCACCTACTACTTTCAGAGCGGGGTGCCGGGGTTCGACTACCCGCGCAGCGATCTCCCCAGGAACGTGAAGTTCGTCGGCCCGCTGCTGCCTCACAGGAAGGCGGGCGTGCTGCCCGTCGGGCTCGAGGAGAAGCTCCGGGCGTTTCAATCCGTGATCGTCGTGTCACAGGGCACCGTCGACAACACGGACGCCGAGAAGCTCTTCGTGCCCGCGCTGGAAGCGCTCAAGAGTGGATCGCACCTCGTCATCGCGACGACTGGCGGCAAGAACACGGACGAGCTCCGCAGGCGCTACCCGGAAGCGAACGTGGTGATTGAGGACTTCATCGATTTCGACCTTCTCTTCGAGCACGCCGACCTGTTCATCTGCAACGGCGGATACGGGAGCATCCT
>JBDTNS010000157.1:0-5178 GCA_039933675.1 Chloroflexota bacterium | reverse complement strand
TCAGCGACGGCGAGCAGCTGATGCTCTACAAGGACCTCGGGATGATCAGCTCGGTCCTCGACGAGCGGCGGCTGCCGAGCCTGCGCGGCCAGCTGGCCATCGCTCATTGCCGCTATTCGACAACGGGTTCCACCATCTGGGAGAACGCCCAGCCGACGTATCGCCTTGGACCGCGACGGGCACTGGCGATCGGCCACAACGGCAACCTCGTCAACACGCGCGAGCTCCTCGAGCAGCTGCGCGGCGGCCGCACCCGTCTCCCGGCGTCGACCGATACCGAGCTGCTGACGGCCCTGCTCGCCGATGAGCCGGCCGTCGACACGATCGAAGCACTGCGTCAGGTTCTCCCCCGGGTGCGTGGCGCCTACAGCCTCGTCATCCTCGACGAGCGGCGGGTGATCGGCGTCCGCGACCCGTTCGGGTTCCGGCCGCTCGTGCTCGGGCGGCTACCGCAGACCGCGGGGTCGGGCCCGGACGACGGTCTGTGGCGCGGCGACGACGGCGACGCCGGCTGGTGTCTCTCGTCCGAGACGGCAGCCCTCGACATCGTCGGCGCCGAGTACGTCCGCGACGTCCAGCCCGGTGAGATGGTGATCCTCGAGCCGGGCCAGGCGCCGCGCTCGGTTCGGTTCGCGGCCGCGACCCCGGCACTGTGCGTCTTCGAGCTCATCTACTTCGCGCGGCCCGACTCGTACATGGAGGGCCGCAACCTCTATGAGGCCCGGCGCAAGATGGGGATGCAGCTCGCGCTCGAGCACCCGATCGATGCCGACCTCGTCATGCCCGTCCCCGACACGGGCGCACCCGCGGCCGCCGGGTTCGCCGAGGCGTCGGGGTTGCCGTACCGCGAGGGGATGTACCGCAACCGCTATGCGGGCCGGACGTTCATCCAGCCGTCGGCCGGGCTCCGTCACCGGGGCGTGACGATCAAGCTGAACCCGCTCCGCGAGGTCGTCAACGGCAAGCGGCTCATCGTCGTCGACGATTCGATCGTGCGCGGGACGACGACCAAGCGGATCGTCGAGCTCCTGCGCAAGGCCGGCGCCACCGAGGTCCATGTCCGGATCAGCGCACCGCCGATCTTCCACCCGTGCTTCTACGGCATCGACACGCAGATCGAGACCGAGCTCATCGCGTCGACCCACACCGAGCCCGAGATCCGCGACTTCATCGGCGCCGATTCGCTCGGCTACCTGTCGATCCGCGGGGTCCTCGCCGCGCTCGAGCTGCCGTACGAGCGGTTCTGCTTCGCCTGCTTCGACGGTCACTATCCGGACCCCGTGCCGTACGACGCCGCGAGCCGGAAGTTCATGCTCGAGGAGGCCGTCCCGTCGTGAACCGGGCGAAGGGCGCGGCGGGTCGCGACCGCTACCGAGCAGCCGGCGTCGACGTGGCGGCCGGTGAGCGCGCGGTCGACCTGATGCGCGGCCACGTCGAATCGACCCGGCGGCCCGAGGTTGTCGGCACTCTGGGTGGGTTCGGTGGCGCCATCGGGATCCCGGCCGGCTATCGCGAGCCGCTGCTCGTTGCCTCGACCGACGGGGTCGGGACGAAGACCGCGATCGCGGCGTCGCTCGGCCGCTACGACACGATCGGGATCGATCTCGTCGCAATGTGCGCGGACGACGTCATCTGCTGCGGCGCGGAGCCGCTCGCGTTCCTCGACTACGTGGCGGTCGGCCGGGTCACGCCCGAATGGGTCGCCGAGCTCGTCGGCTCGGTCGCCGCCGGCTGCCGCGACGCCGGCTGCGCGCTCGTGGGTGGCGAGACGGCCGAGCATCCCGGACTGATGGACAGTGACGCGTTCGACCTGTCGGGCTGCTGCATCGGCGTCGTGGAGCGAGCGGACGTCATCGACGGGAGCGCCGTTCGGGCGGGCGACGCGATCGTCGGGTTGGCGTCGTCGGGGCTTCACGCGAACGGGTTCTCGTTGATCCGGGCGCTCCTGGCCCAGTGGGACCTCGATCTCGCCGAGCCGTACCAGGCGCGGCTGCTCCGCACGCTGGGCGATGCCGACGCAGAGCGCGCGATCGCCGCCTCGCCGCGCGAGGAGATGGCGACGATCGGCGAAATCCTCCTGACGCCGACGACGATCTACGCCCGGGCAATATTGCAGGCACGGGCCGTCGTGCGCGCCGCGGGACACGACCTCCACGGTCTTGCCCACATCACGGGTGGGGGCCTCCCCGGGAACGTGCCTCGTGCGCTCGGGGAGGGGCTGGCGGCACGGCTCGACCCCGGCCGCTGGGCGATGCCATCGGTCATGCGGCTCTTCGGGGCCCTGGGCGGAATGGATGACGAGGAGCTGCGCGCGACGTTCAACGGCGGCCTCGGGATGATCGCGGTCCTGCCCCCGGCGGCGGTTTCGGCGGCGCTCGGAACGTTCGCCCTCCACGGGTTCGAGGCGGCCGTCGTCGGCGAGGTCGTCGACGCGGCGAGCGTCTCGGGCGCTCGCTATGTCGAAGGTCCGTTCGAGGGAGCCGGATGACGGGTCCGGCCCGGATCGCGGTCGGCGTCTCGGGTGCTGGGTCGAACCTTCGCGCGCTCGTCGCGGCGGAGCGTCGTCGCGGCCTCGGTGGATCGATCGTGCTGGTCTTCGCCGACCGCGCCTGCCCGGCGCTCGATTGGGCGGCGGAGGAGGGGATCGAGACCGCCCTCGTGCCTGGGGGCGACGACGCGACGCTGGCGGCGACGCTCGAGGCAGTCGAGACCAGGATCGTGGTCCTGGCGGGCTACATGCGGATCGTCGGTCCGGCCGTCCTCGCCGCATTCCCGGGGCGAATCCTCAACGTTCATCCGTCGCTCCTTCCGGCGTTCCCCGGCGCGCACGCGATCGCCGATGCGCTCGCCCATGGCGTCAAGGTCACCGGTTGCACGATCCACATCGTCGACGAGACGCTCGACGGCGGGCCGATCCTCGTCCAGGAGGCCGTGTCGATCGTCCCGGACGACCACGAGGCGAGCCTCGCCACCCGGATCCATACGGTCGAGCATCGGCTCCTGCCATGGGCCGTCGCGCTCCTCGCCAACGATGCGGTCGCGATCGATGGCCGCGTCGCCCGCGTGCTGACCGACCGGGCCGAGGCGGCGATCGACTTCCCGCGGCGCGCGCTCCTGTCGCTCTCCGACAAGACCGGTGTCGTGGCCTTCGCCGGACGCCTCGTCGTCGCAGGGTTCGAGCTCGTCTCGACCGGCGGGACCGCCCGGACCCTGCGGGAGGCGGGTCTCCCGGTCACCGACGTGGCGGCCGTGACCGGCTTCCCCGAGATGCTCGACGGACGCGTCAAGACGCTCCATCCGCGGATCCACGCCGGAGTCCTCGCGGACGTGACGTCGCAAGCGCATCGTCGCCAGCTGGTCGAGGCCGGGATCGCGCCCTTCGAGCTCGTCGTGGTCAACCTCTACCCGTTTGCCGCCGCCGCCGAACGACCGGGCGTGACGCAGCCAGAACTCGTCGAGGAGATCGACATCGGGGGCCCGTCGCTCATCCGCGCCGCCGCGAAGAACCATCGCGGCGGGGTGGCGGTCGTGACGTCACCGGCCCGCTACGACGAGGTCCTCGCTGCCATCGAGGTGCCCGGCCGGGTCGGGACGGGGCTCGCGTCCGCACTCGCGGTCGAGGCCTTTCGCCACACGGCCGCCTACGACGCCCGGATCGCGACCGAGCTCCCGCGCCGGATGACCGGCGACAGCCCCGATGTGCACGACGGCCTTCCGGACGAGCCAGGTCTCCCAGGGGCGACCGATCCGTACCCGGCGACACTGACGGTCGGGCTCGAGAAGGTCGAGACCCTGCGCTACGGCGAAAACCCCCATCAGCCGGCGGCCCGCTACCGACGCCCGGGGAGCACCATTGCCGACGGCCCATTTGCCACCGGCGAGCCGCCGCTCCAGGGGAAGGCGCTGTCGTACAACAACGTGCTCGACGCGGCCGCCGCCGCCGCGATCGGGCGCGTCCTGCGCGGGCCGGCCTGCGTCATCGTCAAGCACACGAACCCGTGCGGTGCCGCCGAGCGGCCGGCCCTCCTCGAGGCTTGGCAGGCGGCCCTGGCCGGTGACCCGGTCTCGGCATTCGGGGGGGTCGTCGCGCTCACCCGCGAGGTCGATGCCATCGTCGCGGCGGCGCTCGTCTCGATCTTCCTCGAGGTCGTCGTCGCGCCCGGCTTCGACACGGCAGCGCGCACGATCCTGGCCACCAAGCCGAACCTCCGGCTCGTCGTCGACCCGCTGCTCGCGCTCGATAGCGCGGGGCCGGCGCCCGACCCGGCCGGCTCGATCCGTTCCGCCGGCGGCGCGGTCCTCATGACGGCACCCGATACATCCGCGGACGACCCCGCGGGCTGGACGCTCGCCACGCACCGCGCACCGAACGAGGCCGAAACGCTCGACCTCGACCTGGCCTGGCGCCTGGTCCGTGGCGTCACCTCGAACGCGATCGTCCTCGTCCGCGACCGGCGGCTGATCGGGATCGGCTCGGGCCAGACGTCGCGCGTGGATGCGGCCCGCGGGGCCGTCGACAAGGCGCGGGCGTATGCCGGCGACGAGGCCCTGATCGGCGCGGCCTGTGCCTCCGATGCGTTCTACCCGTTTCCCGATGCGGTCGAGGTCTGTCTGGCGGCCGGCGTGACCGCCTTTGCCCAGCCGGGAGGTTCGTTGCGCGACGAGGAGGCCATCGCCGTCGTCGATACCGCGGGCGGCACGATGCTCCTCACCGGGACCCGCCACTTCCGCCACTGACCGGACGGTTTGGGGTCCGGGGCGCCCCTGCGGCCGGGTCGATCAGGCCGGGCGAATCGCCTGCCCGAGGAGGACGAGCTCGACGAGCGCCCCGGTCTCGAACCCGGTCGTCGCGGCATCGGTGAGCGCATCGAGCCGGGCAAACGCCCCCGCATAGTCACCTTCCGCGACACGCGCGCGGAGCTCGGCAAGGCCGGCGGGGTCGAGATGCGGCTCGAGGCGCGTGAGGAGCGCGTCGAACCGGGCGCCGATCTCGGCGGGTGCGATCGGATCGATCCGGTAGGTCGGCTCGTGTTTCGGCATCGGGCTAGTTTGCCGCCTCGCGGTACGTCATGGGTGGCACCGGCCGCTGCTACCATCGGCCTCCCATGACGGATCGTCCTCGCTACTACCTGACCACGTCCATCGCGTACGCGAACAACAAGCCGGGCCTGCACACCC
>JBDTNS010000156.1:0-5218 GCA_039933675.1 Chloroflexota bacterium | reverse complement strand
CCCGAATGGATCGCCGCCTTCCTCGAGATGAAGACGGTCTGGCATCCGATCGGCGGCTGACGATGGCCGTGGGCACGGGTGACGGAGCGCCGGAAACGCGGCGCGAGCGGGCCGCCCTGTCCGGGCGGGGCCGCGTCGAGCGCCGAGTCTTCGTGCTCGCCTCGCCGCGCATCGTCTGGGCGACGCTCCATGATCCGGCGGCCACGGCCGCGTTCTTTCCGGAGCTCCGGCTCGGACCCGCGCTCCCGGCCTGGCCGGCGGCCGCCACGACCCGGTCCGCACGGGCGCGGCTGGGCCTGCTGCGTGACGCCGCGCGCGTCGAGAGTCTCGAGGCCCGCCCCGACTCGCGTTTCCGGGTGCGGGTCACCGCGTCAGGGTTCGACAGTGAATGGAGCTGGCGTCTGGAGCCCGTCGCGGGTGGAACGAAGGTGATCCACGCGGCCACATTCGAGCCGTTCGATCGCTGGACGGGGATCCTCGTCCGGCTCGGTCGGGCGTCGCTGGCGATGAGGGTCGAAACCCATCTGCGCGTTCTCAAGGAGCGGGCCGAAGCGGCCCAGCAGACGTCGAACCCGCTCACGTGAGCGGACCTGCACGGAACGCCGACCCGGGCGAGCCGCCCGGTCTCGTCGAGGTGCCGTTCCGCGGCCTTCGCCGGAACGCCCCGGCGCTCGCGATCGGGTTGCTCCTCCTGCTCGCGATCGCGTTCGTCATCCCGGATCTGACCCCGGCCTCCACGACACCGCCCGCGGTCGAGCTGCTCCACGGCCGGATTGTCGAGCTCCTTCCGAAGCAGGTCGGCGACATTCCCGCGCCAGACGTCCGGCTCTTCGTCATCGACGGACCGCGGGCCGGCGAGACGATCGACGGCTTCCTCCAGGGTCCCTCGGGCCAGCAGGAAATCCCGCGCTACCAGATCGGCGATGAGGTCGTCGTCAACGTCTCGCTCGACCCGGGCGCGCCATTCGTCTCGGTCGCGGATCTCTACCGGATCCCCGCGCTCGCGCTCCTGCTCGGCGTCGTCGCCGCGGCGGTCACCGTCGTCGGCGGCTGGCGCGGCGTCCGGTCGCTCATCGCCCTGGCCCTCACCCTCGCGGTCATCGTCAAGATCGTCGTCCCGCTCATCCTCGCGGGCTGGGAGCCGGTCTGGGTCGCGATCTTCGCCGCGACCGGCGTGACGATCGCGACCTTCCTCCTGACCGAGGGGCTTCGGATGCAGACGGTGGCAGCGGCGATCGGCACGTTCGTCTCGCTCGGCCTGGTCGCGGTCCTGGCGATCGCCTTCGATGCGATCGCGCGTTTCACCGCGCTGCGCGGCTCGGAGGACGCGACCTATCTCCAGGCGGTCGGGCTCGCCAACATCGACATCGGCGGGCTCCTCCTCGCGGCGATCATCTTCGGCGCGCTCGGGATCCTCGACGACGTGACGGTGACGCAGGCGGCCACGGTCTCCGAGCTCCATGACGCGCTCCCGGGGCTCGGCCGGCTCGGGCTCGCCGGGCGGGCGATGAACATCGGCCGGTCGCACATCGCGGCCACGGTCAATACGCTGGTCCTCGCCTATGCCGGCGCGTCGCTGCCACTCATCGTGCTGTTCGCCGCCGGCCGCCAGGACCCGCTGCTGACGGCTTCGATGGAGAATGTGGCGGTCGAGGTGGTCCGCGCGCTCGTCGGGAGTATCGGGATCGTCGCGGCCGTGCCGCTCACGACCGCCGTCGCGGCCTTCCTGGTCGACCGGTCCGTGCCATTTGCGCGGCGGGCCAGGATTCGTTCGCGTCGCGCCCAAGGGTGGGATTGAGGGAAGGGGAGTCGCCATGACCGCCGTCATCCGAACCGAGCGGCTCACCAAGTCGTACGGGGAGCACCGCGGGATCGCGGAGCTCGACCTGGAGGTCGACGAGGGCCAGATCTTCGGGTTCCTCGGGCCGAACGGCGCCGGCAAGACGACGACGATGCGCGTCCTGCTCGACCTGATCCGGCCGACCAGCGGTCGTGCCGAGGTCTTCGGGATCGAGACGACCGCCGACCCGGGCGCGATCCACAAACGAGTCGGCTACCTGCCCGGCGAGTTCGACCTGTACGACCGCCTGACTGGCGGCCAGACGATCGACTACTTCGGGAACCTGCGCGGCGGGATCGACCGCGCCTACGTCCGCGAGCTCATCGAGCGCCTCGATCTCGACCCGAGCCGACGCTTCAAGGAATACTCGCGCGGGAACAAGCAGAAGGTCGGGCTCGTGGTCGCCCTCCAGCACCGGCCCGACCTGCTGATCCTCGACGAGCCGACGACCGGTCTCGATCCGCTCGTCCAGCAGACCTTCTTCGCGCTCGTCCACGAGGCACGCGCGGCGGGTCGCTCGGTGTTTCTCTCGTCGCACATCATCGACGAGGTCGACCGGACGTGCGATCGGGTCGCGATCATCCGCGAGGGGCGGCTCGTCCAGGTCGATCGCATCGAGGAGATCCGGCGTCTTGCGTTCCACCAGGTCGAGCTCACGTTCGGGGCGTCGGTTCCCGGCGAGGTCTTCGCGGGACTGCAGGGCGTGACGGACATCGTGGTTGACGGCACGCTCGTCAGGATGCGGGTGAACGGGCCGATCGGGGCGGTCGTCTCGGTTGCCGCGGCGCACGGGATCCTCGATCTCGTCAGCCGCGAACCGAACCTCGAGGACGTCTTCCTCGCCCAGTACGGGGATCACCCGATCAAGTCGGGCGGGGCGGGCGGGGCGGGCGAGGCTGACGACGGCGGTGGCGGCGGTCGCGCAGGCGGCGGTCGAGCGGGCGGCCCGTCGTGACGACCGGGGCGGGGGTCGGCGTCGTCGCGCGGCCGGGCCCGTTGTCGCGGGTTGTCGGGCTCGGGAGTATCTACGGGAAGACCGTGCGCGACAGCCTCCGGGCCGCGCTCGTCGTGGGGCTCGTGACGGGGCTGTTCATGTTCGGGACCGGCGCACCCTACGGCGCCGCCCCCGAGTTTGCGACGGTCGAGTTGCGGCGCCAGTTCATCGCCGGGCTGACCTCGCTCCCGATCGCGATCCGCGGCCTGCTCGGCGAACCGATCCATCTCGAGGTGCTGGGCGGTTTCCTGTCGTGGCGGATCGGCAACTTCCTGCCAGTCCTGCTCGGGCTCTGGCCGGTCCTCGCCCTATCGGGCACGCTCGCCGGCGAGGCCGCCAGCGGGAGCCTCGATCTCCTCGCCTCGACACCGCAGGGACGCCGGACGATCGCGCTGCAGAAGCTGGCCGGCCATGTGACGGCCGTGACGATCGCGATGCTGATCCTCGCGATCAGCACCGGGCTGGTCGGCCTCGTTTTCGCGTCGCTGCCCGGCGACGAGATCTCGTTTCCCGCCGCGCTCGGCCAGGCCGTTCTGTACGGGGTCGAGATGCTCGCGGTCGGGGGCGTGGCATTCGCGACGGCGCCGTTCGTCGGCCGGACGCGGGCGCTCGCCTTCGGGCTCATCGCGCTCTTCGCGAGCTATCTCATCTACAGCTACGCGAGCCTCTCGCCCCTCATCGACGCGCTCTCGCCACTCTCGATCTTCACCTGGACGGCCGGCCATCGGCCGCTCGCGGGGGTCTCGGACTGGGCGTCGCTGGGTGCGGTCGCCGCCCTCGGTGTCGTCCTGTTCGCGATCGGCGTCGTGGCATTCGCGAGGCGCGACATCGGGAGCGTCACCGACGTGCGCTGGTTGCGCGTTCCGGCGCTCCCCGCCGGGATCGGCGGGCCGTTCCGACGCCAGCTCGGGGATCGGGCCGGGGTCGCCATCGCGTGGGGCGTCGGGATCGGCCTCTACGGGGTGCTCATCGTCGCGTCGGTCAAGGCCTTCGCCGAGAGCATCGGGTCGCTCCCGCAGATCGCCGCCCTCATCAACTCGATCTATCCCGGGGTCGACCTCCGGCAGCCGTCGGGGATCCTCCAGCTGACGTTCTTCGCGTTCGGGTCGTTCATCTTCGGGTTGGCGGGGGCGTCGTTTCTCGGCGGCTGGGCGAGTGACGAGGGTCGCCGCCGGCTCGAGCTCGTCCTGGCGACGCCCCGGTCGCGAGCAAGCTGGGCGGCACGAAGCGGGCTCGGCGTCCTCGCGGCGATCGGGATCGTAACGCTGCTCGTCGCCGGGTTCATCGGGGTGGCGGTCGCAACGCAGGCAGGGGACGTCGTGTCGCCCGTGGCCGGGATCTTCGTCCTGGGGCTCGCCGCCGCCGGGTTTGCGGGGGTCGGGCTTGCGGTCGGGGGGCTCGTGCGGACGTCGCTCGCGGCCGGGGTGACGGCGGTGCTTGTCATCGCCACGTTCCTGATCGATACCCTCGGTGCCGCGCTCAAGCTTCCCGATCCGATCCTTCAGCTCTCGATCTACAAGCACCTCGGGCAGCCGATGGCGGGGACCTTCGATCCGGTCGGGATCGCCGTGTCGGTCGTGCTGATCGTCGGTGGCGTGGCGTTGTGCACGTTCGGGCTGACGCGGCGGGATATCGGCAGGTAACGTCCTGGGGTGACCCCGTTCATCGTCGGCCTCGTCGCGATCTCGGCTGTGCTTCATTTGGCGTGGAACGTCCGACTCAAGACGGCCGGCGATCCGCTGCGGGCCGCGACGATCGGGATGCTCGCGGCCTCGGTCGGGATCGTGCCACTGGGGTTCGCGGTCTGGCTGGTCCAGGGCGCGGCGCCACTCCCCGTCGAGGGAATTCTGCTTGGGGTCGCCTCGGGGGTCGTAGAGGCGGCCTACTTCATCCTCCTCGCGGCGGCCTACCGGCGCGGGGATCTCTCGGTCGTCTATCCGGTGGCCCGTGGGACGGCGCCGCTCCTCGCCGTGGTTTTCGGGGTGGCGCTCCTGGGGGAACGGCTGGGGGTGGCTGGTTCGGTTGGAGTCGTGTTGCTTCTCGTCGGGTTCCTCGTGCTGCAGCGGCCGTGGCGGGCGTTCGCGGCGGCCCGGGCGGCCGGCCGTGGGGTCGGCGGGGCCTCAGCCGGCGGGGCCTCGGCCATGGTCCGCCGGACCGCGGCCAATAGCGCGATCCTGTTCGCCCTCGCCGCCGGGGTCACGATCGCAACCTATAGCGCCATCGACCGCGTCGGAACCCGCGAGATCGACCCGTTCCCGTACGCCGCGATCCTGTGGGTGACCTGCTCGGTGGTGCTGCTGGGCTGGGTCGCGTTCGTCGCCGGCGGCGATCTGCTCCGCTATGGCCCCGAGGCCTCGCGACGCGCCGCGGTCGGTGGCTGTCTC
>JBDTNS010000155.1:0-5245 GCA_039933675.1 Chloroflexota bacterium | reverse complement strand
GCTCGTCAAGCATCACCTCGACGTCCTGTGGCACGACTACTTCAAGCCCGAGCACATCGCCAAGGTCCCGAACCTCCACGAGCTGTTCTGGAATGCGACAAAGGCTGCCTCGAAGGTGAAGGCGTCGGTCGATCCCGCCGACGGCCAGAAGCTGCTCGACCTGATCAACGACATCGATGCCGCCTGGAAGGCGACCGGTGGTGAGGAGAAGACACGCGTCGCCGGCCGGCCCGGCTGACATCCCGCGTTTCTTTCCGGTGATCGAGAAGCCCCGTCGTACGGCGGGGCTTCGTCGTACCCGCGGCCCATGGCGTGTCGCGGTCGTCGAGGCGAGCATGGCGCCCGCCATTGAACCGGGCGACTGGCTGCTCGTCGACCCGACCACGACACGCTGGCCTCGCCGCGGATCTGTTGTGGTGTTCCGCGAGCCAGACGACACCGGCGGGCTTGCCATCAAGCGGGTCGCGGCGGGACCCGGCGACCGAGTCGCCTTCGCCGAGGGCTACCTCGAGCTCGCCGACGACGAAGCCTGGCTGACGAGCGACGCCACGACCGAGGAGGCCGCGGCGCTCGGTTTCGGTGCCCCGATCGATTCGCGGGTGTATGGCCCCGTGCCGCTCGATCGGCTCGTCGGGCGCGCGTGGTTCCGCTACGCGCCGCTTCGGCGGATCGGGCGGATCGGGCGACCCGGGCGACCCGGGTCAGCCCAGGGGTAGCCGCGCGGCCAGACAATCCTCGGCAAAGGCGGCCTGCGCCTCGGTCGTCGGCGACCAGCGCGTCGGGAAGCAGACGATCCGGTCGAGCCCGACCTCGGCATACGCGGCCAGCGCATCCACCCGAGCTTGCCCCGCCTCCCGCATCTCTTCGTCGCGCGAATAGAGCGAGAAGCGAAGGGTCGCCGGGTCGCGACCCTCGGTCTCACATCGGGCGCGCACGGACGTGATCCGCTCGCGGATGTCCTCGGGCGGGAGGAAGACGAAGTTGAGCTCGTCGGCGTAGCGGATCGCGTAGCCGGCGGTGACGCGCTCGCCGTTCCCTCCGACGATGATCGGGATGCGCGGCTCCTGGAGCCCCTTCGGCATGTTGATCGCGCCACGGACGCGGGCGTACTGGCCCTCATGCGAGGCACGGCCAGGCGCGAACATCTCGCGGATGATCGCGAGGTGGTCGCCGAGCGCACCCATCCGCTCCCCGATCGTCGGGAAGCCATAGCCGTACGCCCGCCACTCCTCCTCCTTCCAGCCGGCCCCGATGCCGAGCTCGAAGCGACCACCGCTGATGACGTCGATCGTCGAGGCCATCTTGGCCGTCAGCGTCGGGTTGCGAAACCCGGTGCAGATCACCATGTGCCCGAGCCGGACACGGTCGGTCACCATCGCCAGGGCGGTCAGGACGCTGAACGACTCGAAGGTGATCTCGTCGGTCGGCTGCGGGACGGTGTGGAAGTGGTCGAAGGCCCAGAGCGCCTCGAACCCGAGTGTCTCGGCCTGACGCGCCAGCTCGATCGTGCGTCCCCAGGCGTCGGCTGGCGCCCAGCCGTCGTATTCGCCCTTCCAGCCCTGCGGTGCCATCAACCCGACCTGCACGTGCGACCTCCGAAACCTGTGACGCGATGGATCGCCCGCTCGCGAGCGACCGGGTAATGGTGACGGCTCGCCCGGGAAGACGCCGGCGCACCCATCCTGTGACGCGAACCGGCTCGGGCGGCGCGCCGGACCGCCTATCCTCTGGTCTCGCAGCGGAGCCGACCATGACGAGCGAGCCGATCTTCGACCGAAGCGCCCCGCTCGCGGGAGCGCCAGACCCGTGGCAGTCCGGGCCGACCCCGAGCACGCGACACGGTCCGCCCTTCCACATGACCGATATGATCGCCGCCGAGCCGGCCGTCGCGAGACGGATCCTCGAACGGGTCGCCGCGCCCGGCGGCGGCGCGACCGAGCTGGCCGAGGCGATCCGAACGACGCTCACGGCGGGGGAGCCGATCGTCATCACCGGCTGCGGCACCTCCGAGCATGCGGCCCAGGCGGTCGCACAGATCCTGCGCGAGGCGGCCAAGGCGGCCAAGGGGGCCGAGGCCAGGCGACTGGCCGGCCAGCCGGGCGCGATGATCCTCGCCGAGGGCGCCTTTGAGCTCGCGCTGGCGGCCCCGTCGCACGGCCTCGTCATCGGGATCTCGCATGAAGGCGGGACCCCGGCGACCAGCGCTGCACTCGCCGCGGCGCGCGATGCCGGCGCCCGGACGGCGGCGATCACGGTCACGCGCCGCTCCCCGATCGGCGGCCTGGCGGATCTCGTCGTGGAGACGGGCGAGCTCGACCATGGCTGGTGCCACACCGTCGGATATCTCAGTCCGATCGTGGCCGCCGCGGCCGTCGCCGCCCATCTCTCAGGCCGCCGACTCGAGCCCGACGCAGTCTCGAGGTTGCTCGCTCTCGGGGCGAGCGACGAAGCGGGTGCCGAGACGATCGCCGCGAACCTCGCAGGCTCCGCCCACCTGCTGGTCGTCGCCTCGGGTGCCGATCGCCCGGCCGGTCGTGAGCTTGTGCTCAAGGTCGAGGAGGCGAGCTGGCTGCCGTCGGCCTATCGCGACCTCGAGACGTTCCTCCACGGCCATCTGCCCGCGACGGGCCTGACGACCGGGCTCGTCCTCATCCTCGCCGACCGGGGGCATCGCGCCGAACGGATCGCGCGAGCTCATCAGGCCCTGGCAGCCGCGCGGGTCGTCGGGGTGCGCGCCGCGGCGATCGTCGCGGCGGGGGTTCATGCCGACCTGGACCCGGCGCTGACGCCGGCCGGCCGGCTCGTCGTCGCCGAGGCGCCCGAGATGCCGGCCCAGGTCGCGGCGCTCATCGGGACAGCCACCCCGCTCCAGCTCATCACCGAGCGGCTCGCCCGGGTGCGTGGCACGAACCCGGACCTCATCCGCCGGGACGACCCGGTCTACCTCGCCGCGGCCGAGGCTGCCGAGCGCTGATCTGGGGGCGGTCAGACCTGGCCCACGAGGGCCTCGCCCATGACGTCGATCATGTCGAGGTCCCATGGCAACAGGTCCTGGAGCATGATCCGCTCGACGCCGGCCTCCGCGAAGCAGCGAACCTGCTCGCGGGCCTGCTCGGGCGTCCCGATGATCCAGCGCTCGAGCCGCTCATCGAGCCACGCCCGGGCATCCTCGCCCGAGCCGAGCGTGTCGACCGCCGTCGCGAGGCGCGCCTGCATCTCGGTCTCGTCGCGTCCGATCAGGACGCCGGCCATCGTCGAATGGACCATGGTCGACGGATCCCGGCCGATTGCCTGGCACGCTGCGTCCACGGCGGCAAGAGCCGTGCGTGCCCTGTCCGGCCCCGACGAGCTGAGGTTGAACTCGTCGGCGAAGCGCGCGGCAAGCCGATAGGACCGGGGCGAGCCCTGCCCGCCGACGAGGATCCGCGGTCGCGCACCCCCGATCGGTGTCCGAGGACGACCGGGGACGTCGACCGGCTTGGGATGGAACTGGGCCTCCTCGATCGTGACCTGGCGGCCCTCGTACGACCACCCATCCGGCTGACCCCACAGTCCGTGCAGGATCGCGAGCTGGTCCTCCATCAGGTCGGCCCGCTCCGTGATCGGCGGGAACGGGAGACCGAGCTGCCGGTGTTCGAGCTCGTTCCAGCCCGCCCCGACGCCGACCTCGATCCGGCCGCCGCTCATCTCGTCGACGGTCGTCACGACCTTGGCGAAGCTGCCGGGATGCCGGAACGTGACCGGGGAGACGAGGACGCCGAGACCGATCCGGTCGGTGTCCCGGGCGAGCCCCGCCAGCACCGTCCAGGCGTCGGTCGCAGGCTGTCCGGCGGGACCGGGAAAGCTCGTGTAATGGTCGGAGCGGAAGAGCGCTTCGAACCCGTTCGCCTCGGCCCGTTTCGCGATCTCGACGTGATCGCCGTAGCTCAGACCCTGCTGTGGTTCGAGCATCAGGGCGAAGCGCATCGGAGTCCTCCGGTTCGGACGGATGGTCCACGGTTGACACGATTGTTGAGTAATGTACGATAGTTCACATGGTACGAAGTACGGCCACGACGTCCACGACCGACACCACGGAGCAGACCGAGCTGAAGGCCGCGATCATCGCCGATTTCCGGGCGTCCATGGGCGAGTTGAAGTGCATCACCAGCGAGCGCCTGGTCCGCCAGGGCATCAGCATGAGCCAGCTCCATGTCATGCATCTCCTCGAAGGCCACGGCGAGATGCCGATGAGCCGGATGGCCGAGATGCTCGACGTGTCGTTTTCGAACGCGACCGGTCTCATCGATCGTGTCGTGGAACGTGGGCTGGTGGAGCGGACCCGAGTCCCAACCGATCGACGGATGGTGATGGTCCAGCTCACGTCGCCCGGTCGACAGATGCTCGATGAATTCGAGACGCTTCGTGAAGGGATCCTTCGCCGAGTACTGGAGCAGCTCGATCCGCAGCAGCTCACCGGCGTGGCCAAGGCCATGCGCGACCTGCGCGAAGCCGTGGCCGCGACCGTCACCGAGAGCGGGCCGGATTCGCATCATCACGCCCACGTAGCCCAAGGGAGGGACTGACCACTCATGGAAGCCTATCCGGCCGACGCCGGTACCTACACCCCGTCGCTCGACGAGGATCCAGCGCTCGGTCTCAGCCAGCGCGAGAAGATGGAGATCCTCTTCGCGGTCATGCTCGGACTCTTCCTCGGCGCGCTCGACCAGACCATCGTCGGGCCTGCGCTGCCGACCATCGTCACCCAGCTTGCCGGCAACGACTACTACGTCTGGGCTATCACCATCTACCTGCTGACCAGCACGATCAGCGTGCCGTTCTGGGGCAAGCTATCCGACATCTATGGCCGTAAGCCGATGTTCATGATCGGCATCGTCATCTTCCTGGTCGGTTCTGCCCTCTCCGGTCTGAGCCAGAACATGGGCATGCTCATCCTGTTCAGAGGCATCCAGGGTATCGGCGCCGGATCGTTGTTCCCGGTCGCGCTCGCGGTCATCGGTGACCTGTTCACCCCCAAGGAGCGGGGCAAGTACCAGGGTCTGTTCGGGGCCGTCTTCGGCATCGCCTTCGTGGCCGGCCCGCTCATCGGCGGGTTCCTGACCGAGAACCTGAGCTGGCATGCGATCTTCTACGTCAACATCCCGATCGGGATCGTCGCCCTGATCGTCATCCAGCGTCTGCTGCCAACGGTCAAGACGAGGAATGCCAGCCGCAACTTCGATCTCCTCGGCGGTGCGATCTTCAC